>JBJOQE010000057.1:0-3155 GCA_046050105.1 Candidatus Parcubacteria bacterium | reverse complement strand
GTGGAACTTGATGAAGACCCTGCAGCGGCAGCGAAGCGCGAATGCATGGAGGAAGTAGGTCTGCCTATTACTCTCATGGGTGAAAACGAGATACCTCAAAGCACGCAAGAAGGATGGAAATATCTCCCCACACCTCAAGGAATGAACATCCACAAGATAAACGATACGCATCAACACATCAGCCTTGTGTTCTTTGCCACCACGGAACATACCAATATCGTCCCCGAACACCCGAACGACACATGGGAGTGGCTCACCAAGGACGAACTCGAAGCTCGCACCGACATTCGCGAAAGTATCACCTACTACGCGCTGCAAGCACTCGAAGCGCTGCGTACTCCTTAATATCTACTCCTGCAAGAAACCACCTGCCTGGTGCTCCCAGAGGCGTGCATATCTGCCGCCCAATTTCACGAGCTCATCGTGTGAGCCCTCTTCCGCGATTTTACCTTCATCGAGCACAATAATCCTATCCATTTCGCGGAGAGTTGAGAGGCGGTGCGCAATCGCAATAACCGTCTTCCCTTCCATAAGTTCGTGGAGGGCTTTCTGGATCGCCACCTCACTTTCGCTATCGAGTGCGCTCGTTGCTTCGTCAAGCACCAAAATCGGGGCGTTTTTTAAGATGGCACGTGCAATAGCTACACGCTGGCGTTGACCGCCAGAAAGCTTCACGCCACGCTCGCCAACGGGTGTTTCGTATTGCTTTGGTAGCTGCATAATAAACTCGTGCGCCTCTGCAAGTTTTGCTGCATGCGCCACTTCTTCATCGCTGGCATCCGGCTTTCCATAGGCAATATTCTCGCGCAAAGAGCGGTGGAAGAGATTTGATTCTTGCGGAATAACTGCAATCGCAGTACGAAGCGACTCAAGCGCAACTGTAGATATGCTTGACTCACCAATTTTCAATACACCACTCTGCACGTCGTAGTGCCGAAGTAAGAGCTTCACGAGTGTTGATTTTCCTGCACCGCTACGACCAACAACCCCCACTCGTTGACCTTCTTTAATAACGAGATTAAATTGTGCCAGTAATTCAGTATCACCATAGCCAAAACTCACCTGTTCAAATACGATATTCCCTCGAAGATTAGGTACCTCATTTCCTGGGTTTCCATCCATATCATGCGCAACCAAGATATCGTCTAGGCCTTCCTTAACCTCTCCCCACGATTCAGCGAAAGAAGACATCATCCATCCAACCTGAAATATCTTCATACCGACTGAAGTCGTGAGAGACAGTACAAGGACCACGGTACCAATACTAATCGTGCCAGCGCCCGCAAGCCAGAGTGTAGCCACCACAATCGCACTCATACATACAATCTGAATAGCTCCATTGATGAGTATGATGTAGCGTCCAGCCATCCAGTTTTTCATGCCCGCATCTCGTCGTTCAGCAATATGCGGAAGAAGACGTTCAACCTCCACAGAACCTCGTGCATATTCCTGCACCGCACGAATATTAGAGACTAAATCTACCGATGCACCACGCAATTTTGTCTCAAGTGCCTGCACTCGTTCGGTATACACCACGCGCTTTCGTGCCAGGAAATAATTGAGTGGCAATACAAACAAAAGCCAGAGGGTGAACAGCACTCCAATAAGCATATTGGCATAAAATGCCGCGGCGATACTGACCAGGATAGTTATACAAAACCCGAATACGCCAAAAAACCACGCCTCGACCAGGCTTCGAGCTCCGTTTGCTGCATGTGCAATTTTGTTCGCTGTACTTCCAGCAAAACGGTCTTCAAAATACTGGTGACTATGCTTTAGTAGGTACTCCGTAAGCAGAATGCGCCCAGTTGCTCGCACACCGCCGTACCAGACTCCGCCAAAGTATGAAACCGAGTGCCACGCGAGTATGCTAAACGCGTAGATAAAAAGGTACGCACCAAACCAAAACCATACTTGCGAAAAGGTACCAAGTGCTTCTGCTCCTATGAGAGAATCGACAATGTACTTGTACACCACCGGTTCAAGCGCGTCGATGGTCGCTGCTGCAACCACACTCCCGTTACAAAGCCACATCGAAAGCGCGTAAGGCTTTGAGGTAGTCCACACAAACCCGAGAGGTGATTTTGGTATATTCATACTGTAAGACATCTATAATAAGACGGTTTTGAGCCGTTTTTCTTGCACCCTGAACTATAGTCTGGTGTAGTGTTCAGCTATTTATGCCACTTCAATCACGAGCGCAGCGTGGTCAGAAGCGATGTCAGGAAGCACAGCGAAACCCGAAGTTTGAAGCGAGGGAGAGGTGAAAATATAGTCACACACTTCTGTTTTGTGCGTGAGCGGTGTGCGTGTGGTGGTCGAACCCGCCTCAAGACAATGATTGGTGAGAATCGCATTCAACTTTGCTATCGACTCACTTTCTGGTGCAAGGTTAAAGTCGCCGCAGAGCACCACATCCCCTTCCAGGTTTTTAATATAGTCTGCGATAATACCGCACTGACGCATCGTCTCATCATCACCATTCTTATGCTGACGGATGTGGTGCCCGTGGTGGTTCAAGATATGAAGCGGCTTCCCATTGTGCTCTACAGTCACATGCTGCAAATTGCGCATGTTGTAATCGTCTTCAAGCATATCGAAATCTTCAACTACGCCACCGCGCGTAAATTGTGCGTTAGTGTGCACAAGGGCCCTCTTCGACACTATCGCGTTCCCCCACTCTGCGGTACGGCGCATTAGTTTGAAGCTAAACGATGGAGAGAAAAAAGAGTGCTCATGCCCTGTCTCCTTTGTGATTTCTTCGAGGGATGAAATAAACAGGTTCTCATTTCCAGGAAAGACTACTGCCTCCTGCAAACACACAACATCGGGCTTCTCTCTCTGTATAAGTTCGATAACCTGCTTCCCGAGCTTCCCACCCCAGATGTTTAGTTGAAGGATTTTCATAGGATGCCATTTTAGCATACTGACTATTTACCCAAACCTAGGTAGAATACAAGGTATGAGATTCGACAAAGAACCAGGAGCACGGGGACTTACCGGTGTGGCCGAACGCCTTTCTACTACCCAATATGAGCTTGCTCATAGCCGTGTAGAACGAAAGAAGGTGAACATGAAAGACCCTGAGTTCGTCGGACACTATGGCGAACAAAGTATCGCTGATGACTTGGCATACGTTGCAAAACGTAAAGCAT
>JBJOQE010000056.1:0-7980 GCA_046050105.1 Candidatus Parcubacteria bacterium | reverse complement strand
GGGAACCTGTCAGTCCAACAATACCCAATCACGCACCGTGAACAGTTCTTCACCTACCGGCTGTACTGGCGGCACTCCCGTGACCACGCAGGCGTGTACGTATACGCCGCCAACGGGCACTCCACAAACCTATACTGTATCTGTTCTTTCAGGCGGAGGTTTTAGCCCTGCATCACTTACCATCGCTGCAGGGGACTCCATTCGATTTAACTGGACGAGTGGTGATGAGATAAATGTGTCGTTTTCACCGGGCACTATACAAAGCTTTAAACTTGACCATGAGAAAAAGAGCTTCACGCGTACATTCAGTAGTGCAGGCACCTGGACTTTCAGTGCCAACGGTAAAAGCGGTACGGTGACCGTCAACTAAATCAACGAGACGTATGAGCGAGTGTCTTCGCTATGCTGTGAATGGTGGCAAGAGGCACTTCCTCGGCATGTATTTCAATAAGCTGCTTGGTAGGTGACAGAAATAGTATGCGTACCGACGCATCGGATTCAGTGAGGATGAGTGTCTCGATGCCAGTATCGCTTCGCTCTACCGCACCATCGGTAAGCGATATATCATTGAGTCGACGATCATAGTACTCCGCTACAATCTGTGCAAAATTTGCGGGGGATTTAGTGCGTGCACTCGCTACAATGGTCATTACGCCACCTTGAACGACGATGCGTGAGTGTGTTGCTGCAGAATTACTTTCTGTATCAGGGGCATTATCAATGAGTAACGCTGCTGACTGCGGTAGAGTAAACGTAAATTGCAGTGTGTTGTTTTGATACACGCTGTGGCTATCCCGGACGGTAAGGGTTGAAGGTGATGTGCGTGCACCATCTTCGGTGTAACCGTTTCCTGCAATGCAATCTCGGAGATAAGCCTCGTATGCATCTTGCATAGTACCTGCCTTTTCTTTGCAGGCAGTACTGACGAGTAGGAATGCCTGCTGTTCGCTGATACTCGCTGAAGACAGGAGTACAGTGCGTTGTTCGTAGAATGTGTAGCCAATAATGCCAAGTGCGGGAAGTGTGCATGCCCCAAGGGCGAGCAGTATCTTATAGTGTCCACGCATAGGTGATGATGTATTGTTGTTCATTGAACTCGATAGTACGAGTATATCTCTAACATGTCAATCTGTGTTCAGGGAGTTGAGAATAGTTGCGCGTACCTCGTCTGGTAGGGGTGTGCCGTGGATGTCAACAACATATCCTAAAGGGGTCATAAATATGAGTCGCGTGGTGCCATCTGCTTCACGTACAGAAAATACATCGAGGTGTGTGGGTGTGGATATGGTATTCGCTTCTAGGATGGTAGTTCTCGACATAGGCTCTTCGCGGTAATGGAGCGGGATATCCCCGGGGGTTTTAAATAGGTCATGAGCAACGTACGTATCGGCCACAATGAGACCATCGGCGGTAGTGAGTATGGTATGAAAGAGGTCACTATCATAGTCAACATCGAGGTTATTGTCGGTGGCCAGTACTGTGCTTGAGGGGACCACAAACGAAAACCCGGCATACTCATTCGTAAAGCGGTATGATGAACCATCTCCCACTATCGTCGAGTGTGGTACCGGATTACCTTTGAAATCAAAGCCGTGGGCAAAAAGACAGTCGCGATAGTAGCTGTAAAACCAAAAGCCACGCAGTTGATCTTTGGTATCTTCATCAAACGCTAGGGGGAGCAAGAACTTGTTATATACGCGCACGTCGGTATCTTTCCCACAGGCGATTTTTACCCCAAGTGGCGCATGCCAACCGCCAATAGCATAGAGTGCCAAACTGCTACCCCGATTGGTGTGCATAATGAAGTAGTAGCCAAAAAGTGAGATTACTAACACTGCAGTGGTGCTATATGCCCACATACGTCTGCGGCGAGAAGAGAACAATGAAGAAATATTCATGGAGTAAGTATACAAGAATCTGGGATGCAGTGTATGTGCACGAGGAGTACGACGAGCGTGTTAGTTAGTTAATCCGAAATAGCGAGGGAAGAGTGGCGGCGCACCATCACGGGTTCCTTTTTGTGTGATAGGAAGCTGTTCTATACCCCTTGGCCAAGGGATGGGAAGTTTCCCGGTAAAAGGTTGCTTACCGAAAAGAACATCACCAACGCCCGCACCCTCACTTCCGGGAAGCCATGCCGCCACCACGCTATCCCACGCGTCAATTTCGTTCGTTATGATAAGTGGGCGACCGGTAACTAATATGACTATGACTTTATCGCTCACTTTTTTGAGACGTACAATGGTTGCGCGGTCCTCTGTGCTTAACACGGGGCGTGCATTGTCCCCCCAACCTTCAGCGTAGGGACCTTCGCCCACTATAGCAATGCCGATAGACGCTTTCGGGGCCATTGCATCAAAGTGTCCATCTTTCTCAAACTCGATTACAGTTCCTTGCGGTGCTGTTTGGCGAATTCCCTCGAGGATAGATGTTGCGCCAGGGAGCCAATTACCGTCTATTCCTTGCCATTCAACCGTCCACGCACCCGTTTGTCTTCCGATATTGTCTGCAGCACTTCCTGCAATGCGAAGGGTACCTGGTGTATCACGAAGCGGAAGAATCGAGTTTTTATTTTTGAGAAGAACGAGTGATTCTGAAACTGCAGTTCGAGCGAGCGCGCGATGTTCTTCTGATCCAAATGCATGTGATGCATTGACTTCAGGTTCATCAAAAAGTCCCAGGGCAAACTTTGCGGTGAGGATGCGGGAGACTGCATCATCTATTCTACTTCGTGCAATATCGCCATTTGAAACCGCAGTGCGCACATTCGCCACAAACTCTTTGTAGTTAAATGGAAGCATCACCATATCGACACCGCTATTAATAGCGGTCACGGCAGCATGATAGTTGCCACCAGGAATTTCATAGACACCATACCAATCTGAAACCACAAACCCTTGAAAGCCAAGCTCATTTTTAAGTATTGTCTGTATCAGGTATGAAGATGCGGCGAGCTTCGTGTCGCCCCAGCTATTGAGGCCCACCATAATGCTCAAGGCACCTGTATTCACTGCCTCAACAAAGGGTGGTAAGTAGTGATTACGGAGCTTCGCTTCGTTTGGTGGGGTGGTTCCTTGGTCGATCTTGAAATCGGGATTCGATGAGGTATTCCAGAGCATGCTCCCCGCACCAATAAAATGTTTTGGTGTTGCCAAAACTTCAATGGTCGATGAAGGTCTGGCGGGATTTTGCTGCAGGCCACGAATGTAGGCACTGCCAAGTTTTCCTACAAGTGCAGGATCATCTGAGAATGTTTCGTAGACACGACCCCAACGAATATCTTCAGGCATATCGTAGGTTGGTGAATAACTCCAACGTACATCGGTATAGCGCAACTCTTCTGCAGTTGCTCGAGCAATCTTTTCCACGAGCTCCTCGTTGCCCGTCGCTCCGAGAGAAATAAAGTGAGGAAAGACTGTGGCTCCTCTAACGTTGCTGTGGCCATGGATGGCATCAACGCCATAGAGAACGGGAATACCAAGACGAGAAGAATGTGACTCTTCGACGAAGGTGTGAACCATGTTTTTCCATCCCTCGGCAGTGTTGTCTTCTGGCTTTCCGCCAAAGCCGCTCAGCATACCACCGATGCCATATGTGCTGATATCCGAAAGTGACTCGATGCTGTTTTTCTCGACCAGAGCCATTTGGCCAATCTTCTCTTCAAGTGTCATGTAGGACAGAAGATTCTTCACCCGCTCTTCGGTGGAAGCGTTCGGGTTGAGATAGATCGCGCCTGAAGGTACGTTGGGATATTCTGATTCGAAGAGGGAACTCATAGAAAAGAAGAGAAAAAGTACGCTACTACTGCTTAAAATAAGGACAAAAAAGAGATACTTTTTTGCGAGGGATCTACTCATAGAGTAAGTATACATCGTTATCTCTGCATATAAATATAAGTTGGGCCATAACGCACGCACGCTTGGAGCCGTACTTCGATTGACACCTGATGGTCGTGTGATAAAAATAAAGCAAACAAGATCTTTGAGAGGAAGAACGATAATGGCTAAAAGAAAAAAGGCTATCACCAAGCTCTACACCGGAGCTACGGGATGCGGAAAAACATACAAGGCAATTACAGAAACAGAAGCAGACGCAAAAAGTTTTGTGATGCTTGTTCCATGTAGGCAGCTCGCCTACGAAATCTTCTACGATTATCCGCAGGTGTCGCGTGTTGATACGGGTGAGGTGCACTTTGGTGACCGACAAGGTAACTGCGTATGTGTGTACGAAGGTCTCGGAAACGAGGTGATCGCGCAAGACACGCTCATTGTTGACGAGGCACATTACCTCAACGACGAAGATCGCGGCGGTGCGTTGTTTGAGAAAATACTCATAAACAGACGTGCCGGGAAGGAAATCATTCTTCTGACCGCCACCGACACTTTAAGCAAAGAAGTTAAGGCAATACTGAATGTTGAAGAAACGGTACTCCAACCTTTTACCGATGTACCTGAAAAAATTGGTATCGGCGTCGGCGAGTTCTGCAGAAAAGTGAAAGTTGGGATGTCTGCGATTGTGTTTACGAAATTTGTGCCAAAAGCAGATGAAGTGGCATGGTATCTCGAACACTTCGGTCTTGATGCATCATCAGTGGGTGT
This sequence comes from Candidatus Parcubacteria bacterium, assembly GCA_046050105.1. Classification (GTDB taxonomy): domain Bacteria; phylum Patescibacteriota; class Minisyncoccia; order Phycocordibacterales; family UBA918; genus JAYQPD01. The sequence goes on along the minus strand of JBJOQE010000056.1, from coordinate 3,382 downwards.
ACTCAGTGCCGATACACCCAGTTTTGAGCGAGTAACAACCCAGTTTGATTTCAAGTCGGGTAAACTCCAGGTAGTGATTGCCACCAACGTGCTGGCACAGGGGCTTAATTTTCCAGCAGAGGGTGTGCTCATTGAGTACAACGAACATGACGACTGGGCACTGGTTACACAGAAGCTTGGACGTATCGCGCGACCACTCTTTGGTTTGAAAACAGGCTACTTCAGTGTGAAGAGTATACCTCCACGTGTAGAAGCCCAAGGCGTGCCGCAAAAAATTGAGCGTGGCACGAATGTCTACACGCGCCCTTCGGGTGACATTATCGACATTTCAAAGTGGGGGTTTATGCTCCACGAAGTACCCACTGATGTACGCATGTACAAGAACTACAAATACGGCTATCGGTTCTTGCGTGAACTCAAACACCGGACGCGGTATTTGGAACAAGAAGAAAAAGAGGCACTCGAGTTTCTTAAAACACAGCAAGCGTTACTCTGTGATTTGTTTGAAAGACGAGATGAGGAACTAGGTAGGCCTGTGCGTCGGTTGCGTCGCGCTGCCGCTTGAGCAACACCCCCCACATGTGTGGCGGGTGTTTTTAGTATGAGGGAAGTGGTAATGAAAATGCCACCCAGGATGAGGGTGGCGTAGTGGGTGCGTATCAGTTGGCGTTCGTCTGCTTCTTGATAGCTCTGAGTGCAAAATCAATGGCATCGTCGCCAAAGATGGTGCGTGTGGATTTTATGGCAGCATCCCACGCATGCTCAGCCATTTTCTCGAACGTGGCCTTAAGGTTTGTAGTATCTTCTTTCGCCCACTCTGTGAGCATTTCTTTTACCTCAGGAGCGTCACCTTCTTTCACGTCATAGCTATTTCGCATCGACTCAAGTGTGAGTAAGTTCTCTTCCTGAATTTTTGCGATGTCAGAGCGGTGCCCCTGCAAGGTCATAATCGCAAGTTCGCAACGCTTCGCGAAGGGTACCCTGTTTTGAATGTTCATGGTGTTCCTTTCCTGGCGAATGTCCGCCAATACTGAAAGCACTTTACGTTAAAAGTGTCGATTGTCAAGTAGTTTTAACGTGGAGGAGGGTGAAAAGAAAAACCGCCTCCGAACGGTTTTCGAAAAGCGGTTATTTGTGTTTGAAAATGATTGGAGTGACGATGAACACTAGAGCTGTCACGACATTCTGCATTATTACTTGTGACCAAGCAGCAGGTATCCCAACCCTTTCTACCAGCACCCATAGTCCAACCATTATGAGTAGTTGGTTACCGAGGTGGAGACTGGTGTGTGCCAAGGCTTGCTTCTTTGTATTTCCCTGACTCTTGAACGCCCACGTTTTATTGAGGGTAAAGTTCACTGCAAGGTAAATCAAGAAATTTGCAATGGAAGCGATGAGGTAATGAACTCCGATGCTGAGAAGAACAAGGAACGAGCCGTACGCAGCAACCAAACTTATTCCCCCCACCAACAACATTCGCACCCGTGAGGATGCTAGTATTTTTTCCATAATGGAAATCATAGCACTCTCCAGAACTGATTCGGTGAATACAGCGCACTATTTTTGGTGTATTTTCGATTTGTCTACACCGAGATGATGTGGTTCGAAAACTTTGTGTGCTGTAGGAATAGAAAAGGTCGTCTCTGATGAGTCGACCATGCTCGTTACAGGTACTTGCAGAAATTAGTCGCGTGAACGTGTGTTATCACCGCATGGACCATGAGGGTCTAGCTCTGCTTCTTCAGCCATGAGCGCTTCGACACCTTTGTCCTCGCATACCTGACATGAACCTAGTTCTGCCAGAGTCTTCTTTTTTGTGAATCTCCCGCATTCCGGGCAGTGAACTCTCTCGGACATTTTTCTTCCTCCAACTGAAATAATTTATACACACGAAAATATATATTGTCAAGTCATTTTAACGTGGAGGGGTGGGTAATAAAAACGCAGTAAGTTTCCTCACTGCATTTGGTTTTGTTCGTCAGTCGGCCAGAGTTTGAGCATCACCTCAATTTGCCATCTCTGTGATTGTTCTAGGAAGATGTTGGCTTGAGAGTCACCGCTCTGCATGAGTTGCGGAAAGTGCGGTTCAGCAGCTTCGCAGCGTGCGAACTCCATTTCTACACATGCGCCGAGTTCATTTCCAAGCGCGACCATCACGTTCGCTACAATGAGTCGCTTCGTGTACTGAGGTGCATCCTTTGGAAGTGCTGTGCAAGCCCACTCAAGTAGGCGGGTCTCGATGATTTGTGTATCTTTCGTACCAAACACCTGTTCCGGGTATGAGAGCAGGCGACGTATGTCTGGCGTTAGCGTAAGTGCTTCCTCAAGAAGAGGATCACACTCTCTGAGTAGAGTATGAGCGAAATCTCTGAGGAAGCCAGGCCAGCTTTTGTTCAAAAAGAACGCAAACGCAGGTACTCCCGGTCCGTTGAGAAAATCCTCTGTGTCCAAGACCGTGTACTTAAACAGATCTTCACCTGTGGGCGGGCGTTCGCGTGCGAGGTCACCCCATGTCTTGAATGGAAGGCCTTGCATCCAGACATCGTACAAGTAGTCCTTTCTCCGCATCATCTTAACGATTGCATGCATGTAGTGTTGTTGCTGTTCTTTCGTGAGTGCTTCTTGGGCGATTGCTGCAGCAACGTTGCGCGTCTCGTCTTCGATTTTCTGTTTCCACGAGGTGATCCAGATAGGGAGCTGGATTTCACCTCTGTGAAACGCCTGCATCTTTTCTATATCAGCACGAGTGAGTATTCGAGTCTGGAAAGCCATGAACTATCTCCTTGTGAGGTTCAGTTTCTGCCGAGAGAATATAGTGCTTGTAGGGGGTTGTCGAGTGTTGCACAGGCATCGAGACTGAGGAGTGGTAACAATGTGCTAACATTTAGTAATGAATCAAGAAAATGTACAAGCAGCAGGAGGACGAAATAATTTCTTTTTTAGAGTAACTCCAGTATCAAAATATGCAGCCATGCTGTTGTTCGTTCTGCTGCCGTTTCTAGGTGGGTATGTAGGGTACACGTATGCGCCTGAGAAAGTTGTGGAGGTGGAGAAGGTAGTGGTGCGTGAGGATCTGTCTGCGGATACAACTGCTCAGGCTATGATTCCTACCACCCAAGCGCTGGAACTGGTCGCATTTCCGGAATTGGTTGGTGGTATGAGTATGCGATTGCCTCAGGACTGGCAAACCGCTGTGGTTAGTGAAAGCTCACTACCAGGCACCTTGTTGACGTCTCCTGATTTTAAAATTGGAGTACGTGGCGTTGATTCATATGTTGAGCAGGGAATGCGGATCACCATTTCTCAAAAACAAGCAACGCAGAGACCTGATATATATCTTGATGCGATAGAACAGGTTGAGAATCTCACTAAAGACACCTGC
>JBJOQE010000055.1:0-6557 GCA_046050105.1 Candidatus Parcubacteria bacterium | reverse complement strand
ACACGGAAGAAGCGCTAAGTCACTTTCTGTATGAGCGAAAAACGTCATTCTGAGTACCAGTATCTCGACCTGATGCGCGAGTTGATTGTGCATGGAGACAAACAGGTAGACAAAGGTACTGGCGTCGCCACATACAGTCTCTTTGGCAAACAAATGCGGTACGACCTGCGTGAAGGATTGCCGCTTCTTACCACCAAACGAGTGTATTGGCAGGGAGTTCTTCATGAGCTCTATTGGTTTCTTTCGGGACAATCAAACATAAAATACCTTGTCGATAACAAGGTGCATATTTGGGACGACTATCCCTATAAGATTTATACAGAGAAGATAGAAAAAGAAGGAGGCGAGGCACTCAATAAGGATGCATTTATCGCGAAGATAGCCACTGACGCAGATTTTGCTGCGGCGCACGGGGAACTCCCCCATATCTATGGTGAGCTCTGGCGACGCTGGGAAGCAGCTGATGGTCGTACGGTCGACCAACTTTCATGGGTTATTGAGGAGCTCCGAAAAGACCCTGATGCACACAACACACTCGTATCGTCGTGGAATCCCGAACATCTCTATGCCATGGCAGCACCTGGCAAAGCATGCCGCTTTCCTATTTGCCACAACATGTACCAGGTGAATATTAAAGAGGGGAGAGTATGCCTCCAGCTTTACCAGCGCTCCGCAGATATCTTCCTCGGTGTGCCCTTCAATATAGGGAGCTATGCGCTTCTTACCATGGTGATTGCTAAAATACTTGGGCGAGAGCCAGGTGAATTCATTCATACCTTTGGTGACGTGCACATCTATGAAAACCACCTCGAGCAGGCGAAGGAACAACTTGCCCGTGAACCAAAGGCATTTCCTACGGTTACATTAAGCGATGCGTTTACGTCACTCGATACCTTCCGCCCTGAGCACGTTACACTTGGCAACTATGAACCTCACGCAACCATCAAGGCAGACCTCACTGTTGCAGGGGGGTATAATAAAGACATGCACGGATAGGAATCTTTCCACCACTTCTATGATCTAGCTACGAAAAATTAAATACGCCCCTAAGCACTTATGAGCGAAGCGAATTAGTACTTAGGAAGTACCCTTGGGGTGCGAGAGCGATCATTTTCAGATATTTAATTTTTCATTATGAGCAACAACTACGCACACATTAAGGAGCAGGACGAAGCAGTATTTGGCACCTTGGTAGGAGAGGAGAAGCGAGAAGCAGAAGGGCTTGAGCTTGTGCCAAGCGAGAACTATGTCTCTATGGCGGTGCGCGAGGCAAACGGCTCAGTCTTTACCAACAAATATTCAGAGGGCTACCCCGGCAAACGATACTATGGTGGCCAAGACTTCACGGACCAGGTAGAGATAATTGCACAAGAGCGTGCAAAGCAGCTCTTCGGTGCGAAGTTTGCAAACGTGCAACCACTCTCTGGTGCACCAGCAAACGTCGCTATGTACTTTGGGCTCTTAAACCCGGGCGATACCATTTTAGGCATGGACCTCTCGCACGGGGGGCACCTCACCCATGGCCATCCGGTCACTTCGATCGCTAAAGTGTTCAACTTTGTGCGGTATAAGATGAAGGATATAGAGACGGGCGAGATTGATTTTGATGCACTCCGTGAAGTGGCACTTCGCGAAAAGCCAAAAATGATTCTCGCAGGGTTTTCTGCATATCCGCGTGAGCTCGACTACGCAAAGTTTGTAGAGATAGCACACGAAGTGGGAGCCATCACGGTAGCAGACATGGCACACATCGCCGGCCTCATCGCGGGAAAGTCTGCGAAGAATCCGTTTGACGCCGGTTTTGATGTCATCACCACTACGACACATAAGACACTCCGCGGTCCACGTGGCGGTATGATTTTGACGCGCGAAAACGAAGAGTATGCAAAGAAAATCGATAAGGCAGTATTTCCGGGTCTTCAGGGTGGCCCCCACATGAACCATGTCGCAGGGAAGGCAGTGGCATTTGGCGAGGCGCTCCACCCTTCATTCCATGAGTACACCGAGCAGATTTTAAAGAATGCTAAAGCCATGGAGGTGGCATTCCACACGGAAGGTGTGCGCATGATAACGGGCGGCACCTCAAACCACCTTATTCTTGCTGATGTTGCATTGTCTTTGGGTGTCGGAGGTAAAGAAGCGCAAAGTGTACTCGATGAAGTAGGACTCTCACTTAATATGAACTCAATCGCCGACGACCCTCGCCCTCCAACCGACCCGTCAGGTATTCGCTTTGGTACTCCCGCCATGACTACGCGAGGTATGAAGGAAGGGGAGGCAGCACACGTTGCCAAGCTCATGGTAGACACTCTCCGTAATACTACGAACGCAACAAAAAAAGCAGAGATCAAGGACGAAGTCCGCAATCTCTGCATGAAGTTCCCTGTGCCAGAACGATTTGTTTGATTAGCTCACAGATAGTGAGATGATGTATCCGCACAGTGAGCCTCCGCAAAGTGACAAGAGGGTGAATAGTGGCACTCCCCACATATCGTCATAGAGACTTTGCGTATAGGTGACTCTATATGCACCATCTTCGTGCTGAAGCGCATAGCCCTCTGTGTCGCGAGCAGTAGTAACGCGATGCCGTGAGGTAACGGCGTTCATCCAGGTGAGTGCAAAAATTGCGCCGACTGTACCACCTGCAAGTGTATATAGTGAAAAACCTATGACGAGCCAGAGCCCGAAGAGTATTGCAATGGGTATCCACCCCGTGCACAGAATCGCAAGCTCAAGCGACATGCGCGACGGATTTGGTGATTTCTTGATGAAATCAATTAACATGAGAACTCCCTCCATTTCTGTGAGGTAGTATGCACAGAATCACCGCAACTTTCAATACTAGTCACGGATGATGACCTGTGTCCCTACCTCTGCCCAGAGGTACAGTTCGCGTGCTTTTGCGACCGGAAGGTTTACGCAGCCATGTGACCACTGCTGGCCAAATTTGTCGTGCCAATAGGCACCATGGATGGCGCCGCCCTGCTCGGTAAAGTACATATTCCACGGCACACCAGGGAGGTCGTAGTAGTCAGTGCTGATACCAGGAAGTGGTCCTTGCATATAGCGTGACGGTGTCTTCCGAAATATGGTAAATGTACCGCGAGGTGTTGGTGTTGCGTCCCGTCCCGTTGAGATAGTCTCGCGCATAAATTCTCCACCGAACTCGTCGTATGCGACAAGGGTCTGGTCACCCCTGTCCACCACAATTTTTTTCGTGCTCGAGGTCGCAATGTCGGGGTCGGGGAGAGTCGTTGAAGTAGCAAATGCTTCACGAACGTAGAAAGGTCCTTGCATGCGTTCCGGATAGCGAATCCATTCATCGAAGACGACGCGGTACCAACGGCCGTCAGCAGCCTCAACGATACCGTCAGTCTTCAGGACGACCCCAGTACGGAGTTTTGTGATTGCGCGCGAAGAGGTGGCGGGCTCTGCACGCCCATTCACGCATATGCCTTCATAGTGTGGGCCACAGCTACCAATAATTTGGATGTAGGTTGCATAGGTGGGAATGGGTGCCGATGGAGGTGGGGGCACTTCTTTTCGCGGTGGAAAATAGGCTGCTTTAAAGCGTTCGAGCGGAGCGTCTTTTGCAATGTCTTGGGGTGCCGCTATAAAGAGGTCAGCTTTAGAGAGTGCATGCGCACCAAAAGTCACCATGATGACTACCAAGATGGGGAGGAGCGGTTCGCCGCGCGTGCGTTTTGTTCGTGCCATTTCCACACATATATACCGCATAGAACTCTTGTATACTAGGGGGTATATGGAACGGGGGAGATTTATCGTGTTTGAAGGGGGTGATGGTTCGGGTAAAGATACCCAGATTGAACGCCTGCGTCTCCATATAGAAACGCAGGGTTTGTTGAATCAGTATGTGTTTGTGCGTGACCCAGGTTCGACAGACATTGGCCAACAGCTGCGTGAGATTGTGCTTCACGACAAACGCGTGGCGCGAACCGCTGAGCTTCTTATGTATCTTGCGGCGCGCGTGCAGCTCGCAGAAGAAAAAATACGTCCGGCCATTGAGGCGGGTATACACGTCGTATCAAACCGCTTTGACCTTTCTACGATTGCGTACCAAATATATGGGCGTGAACGCTTGGAGCTCCTCACATTTGTGAAACAGATGAGCGAGTATGCATTAGGAGGTGTGCGCCCTGACATCGTGCTTCTGCTCGACTGTCCGCCTGAGATTGCGCTTCGCCGGAGAGCAGAGGCAAGTGAGCTCGACCGCTTCGAGCAAGAGAAGCTCGCGTTTCATGAACGTGTGCGCGCAGGGTACCACGCTCACCTCGGTGAGTATGCGGAACATTACATTATTGATGCTACTCAACATATCGATAAAGTACACCACGATGTTCTTGCAGCGCTTCGAGATTGACGCATATACCTTTCATGCTACTTTCGTCTCAGGAAAAGGAGTAGATACATAATCTTTCAAAAATGGGACGAGTGGCTCATTAGTAATATCTTCGAGCCCATTGCGTGGTGGTTCGAGTATCGGTTTTTATTGTGTCACGCTATGCGTGTGCGGTATTCTGTGTGTATGCTCGCGTTTCTTGATGACTTCATTCGTCCTGTAAAACACCACCTACTCACTGTAGCGTTTTTCGGGGGTTTCGTGGTCGACAACTTGACGCTCAACCGCGTCGATCAGCTTTTCGACAACATGGTGCTCGCAGGCTATGTGATGCTCGCTATGTTCGGGCTTATCTTTCTGTACGCCGGGTCGTCGGGCCGCATGGGCGAACGCATAAGTGAGTTCGCGGGGCGGTGGGCACCACTTTTGGTACAGTTTGCATTCGGCGGTCTGATGAGTGGCCTCTTGGTGTTCTACAGCCGCTCAGGCTCATGGTGGACGAGCTGGCCCTACCTTGTCTTGATGCTCGTGGTCATACTCGGTAACGAGTTCATAAAGAAACGCGCGTCCCGACTTCTCTTTAACCTCGGCGTATTCTTTGTGGCGCTGTTCTCATACGTGGTGCTCATAGTGCCGGTCCTCATGGGCCGAATGGGTGACGAGGTTTTTCTTTTAAGCGGAGTGGCGGCACTTGCCGTGTTTGTGCTCTTTCTTAAGGCGCTCTATAAAGTGGTGCCAAATTTCATGGCGATGAATACGCGGATGCTGCTTGTGGTCATTGCGACACTGTATCTTTCTCTCAACGTCTTGTATTTTGCCAATCTCATCCCACCCATCCCGTTGTCTATGAAGGAGATGGGTGTATACCACAATGTCGTGAAACGCGAAGAAGGGGGGTATGTGCTGTCGTATGAGAAGGGTCCATGGTATGCACTATGGCATTATTCCGATAACACCTTTCACTACGCACAAGGCGACCGCGTGTACTGCTATGCATCGGTGTTTGCACCTGCGCGATTTAAGACCGCTATTCGTCACCGGTGGGAATACTATGATGCGGTACAGGGCGCATGGAGGGAACACTACCAGACTTCGTTTTCTATTGATGGTGGTCGGGATGCGGGATACCGCGGGTACTCGTTTATCGAAAGTGTGCGCGAAGGCGCATGGCGTTGTTCAGTTGAGACCGAGCGTGGGCAAGTTATCGGCAGGACCCTCTTTAGGGTGGTGGTCGGTACTGTGCCGCGGGTGTTGGTAACCAGGGTAGATCTCTAGCGTACCCGAGGATAGTTGAAGCTACTTCTCGCAATTATGTTGGTTTTTTCGTATGCTAGCACTATATGGAAGATGTCATTCGCACCGCACTGTCGAAAGCGCTCGCCACCCTCGGTGCCGCAGGATGCGATTTTTCTGTTGAGCATCCGGCGGATGTTTCCCACGGTGAGTACGCCACCAATGCAGCTTTAGTGGCTGCCAAGCAACTCGGGAAGAGTCCGCGCGAAGTCGCGACGGCTGTGGTGGAGCTGCTCTCGGGTACTCTGCCGCATATTGACCGCCCTGAGGTTGCCGGGCCTGGGTTTATCAATATGCACCTCACTCGCGCTTTTTTTACGGAGGCACTGACCACAGCTCAAGGGTTGGGTGCGGGGTGGGGCAAAAATAAAGCCTACTCTGGAAAAAAAGTGATGGTTGAGTACACCGATCCGAATCCGTTTAAAGAGCTCCATATTGGGCATCTGGTGCCCAACGCCCTCGGTGAAGCACTTGCATGTCTGATGGAGTATGCGGGCGCTGAGGTGCGTCGGGTCACGTTTCAAGGAGATGTGGGTATGCACGTTGCAAAGTGTATGTACGGTCTTTTGCACGGTGGCTGCGCTGTTGCCTCCCTGACGCCAGAGGTCCTCGGTGCAGCATATGCGAAGGGCGCCACTGCTTTTGAAACAGACGCGGCAGTTGCAGATGAAATCAAGGCACTTAACAAAAAAATATATGAGCGGAGTGATGCGGGAGTGAATGCGCTCTACGACAAAGGCAAGGAAGTGTCACTCGCGTATTTCGAGAAAGCCTATGCACTCCTCGGCACCGCGTTCAACCATAACTTTTTTGAGAGTGTAACAGGACCGATTGGGAGAGCGCTCGTGATGAGCCACACGGGTACCGTGTTCACCGAAAGCGAAGGCGCCATTATCTATGAAGG
>JBJOQE010000054.1:0-4928 GCA_046050105.1 Candidatus Parcubacteria bacterium | reverse complement strand
CACTTCCCTCGTTGCATTCCTGGATAGACAGCTGGCTGCGCATCAACCACATCACCGAATTGCTTCCAGTAGCAATCGTCAGCTACACGCCTTCCATTGATTTCTTTGCGTTCTTGGCTGTTGATGAACGTGAGTCTTGTACCACAACCACACCCACACACGGCCTCCCTTTGAGTCCAGCCAATCTTGTTTGAGTTTATAGCCATTCTTGTGATCTCTCCTGTGAACTACCTCCCACACGATATCACTGTTGTGGGGGAACGCAAATAAAAAAGCCCGTAAGGGGAGTTTTGGCGAGGGGTCAAGTTCGTAAGTATTTTTGTTCATTTCATTCCAAAAATACTAACGACTTCCTCCCCGGGCTCGCGGTCACTGTTTCTTTGAAGGAAACTGTAACATCGCTCCGCCTCACCCAGTCGCACAAAACCCGGCGCAGGCCGGGTTTTGTGTCTTTGTGTGCTTGGACCCAGGCTCGAACTGGGGACCCCTTCCTCTTCAGGGAAGTGCTCTACCAACTGAGCTATCCAAGCGAGTCCTCTCTACAAGTGCTATTGCATCATCTTCCCTACCGGTGAGCTAATGAGCTTCGGAAGGTCGCGCAACATCTGTGAAAATTGCTCTGAATCGATGCCAAGAGCCGCAACGTAGGGCTCAAGGAGGACATAATATACCAGAAACGGCACGCCAATGATAATGGCAAACCAAAGCGCCTTCATCCAGAAGGTATACATGTACACCCGATGAATTTTCTCAAGCATCTCGTGGTTTTGCTTCACTACCTCGAGATTCGCTTCAAGCAACTTCTTGATTTCCTCATGTTCTCCTGGCATCGCTCCAGAGTATACCAGAACTAAAGGCAGAGAAAAAGGCCTATATTACTATAGACCTTCGAGTGCCTCTGCGTGCAACTCAGCAGCGGGTACAGGGGCATTGCGCCATGTGTCAATAAACCGCACCTCCCGCACCCCGCCACGCACATTCTTTTTAAGAAGGAACGCTGTGGGTTGAAGTGTAAGAATATGGTCGGCTGTATCACTGTGCACCAGACCATCTTTGCCAATTACCCGGACGCGGTACCGATTCGGAAATAACGTCATTATAAACTCCTTACTAACAAAGTTGCACTATCTAAACGCTTTGTATCACAGATGTATGTACAGCACAAGAATACTGGCGCTGGCATGTATATAACCCTGTGTATAAAGCTGTATATATTTTGTGTACAAAATGGGGAGAGTGCCACTGTGGTCAGCACAAACAAAAAAGACAACGCATTGGCGCCGTCTTTTGTGTTTGTGCTCTCAGCAGGAATTGAACCTACATCTATCCCTTAGGACGGGACTGTTCTATCCGTTGAACTATGAGAGCATTTGCTTTTGTTCGTGCTACGCCCTGCAGGTGAACGAAATAACCGAGAAATGGTCCCGCGGACTATTTCTCCCCTGCGGACAGGACTGTTCTATCCATGTAACTACAGGAGCGGGCGGAATTAGGATAGCATAAAAGCCGCGCTATGGCGGCCATTATGCCCTGCTGCAGCCCTTAGGCGATACCGAGGAGCTCCTTTACCTTCCCTTGGTCAAAGCCTACAATGACGTCATCTTCAATGCGAATGACGGGCACGCCAAGCTGGCCGGTCATTTCAATCATCTCCTGACGCTTTTCTGGATTCTCACCTACATTGTAGTCGGTGAAGGCGATGTTGTTCTCGGTAAAAAAGTCTTTGGCCATGTGGCAGAAATGGCATGCAGACGTGCTGTAGATAGTGACTGTTTTGTTCATAGTGAAAATGAGTTAGTACGTTAGTGAGTATACCATGTATAGTGACTCCGCAACAGCACTATTCTGCTTTCGGGAGGCTTTCGCACGCCTCGCCATCCTTGTCTCCATCGAGGCGGTTAGTGTCGGCACTTGGGCCGCCCGCCTTCACAAAGAAACGCTGTGCTTCCGGCATCGAACTGAAGTCATCGCAGTTATATTCGTCTGTTGCCTTCCCTTTTGTACGGTCGGTGACCACGTTCCCCTCTTTGTCACGGAGCACTTTTGAACCTTCGAGACCTTCACCGTTTATGAGCTTACCCATATCGTAGTCGGTTTCGGTAGCCTCCATGCCAAGCGCACCACCAAGGACCGCAAAAGTACCGAGGAGCAGCTTCTTTTCCCAAGTGTCTGGCTTGTAGTTCTCTTGGAGCTCGCCCGTCACCCCGTCCGTAGAGGTCATGTTCTCGACATTCACGTTTCGAAAGTAGAGCACGACCACTAAGAGCATCAAGAGAATGATAACTGCAAGGCGGACCTTCTTGTTGTTACGTATTGATTGGATATTCATAGATGATTATTACCTTCTGTGCGGGATACCGGAATCGAACCGGTACCATAACCTTGGGAAGGTCACGTTCTACCACTAAACTAATCCCGCATATTGCTCGTAAGCCCGAGTAGTTTACCAAAATTTGAGACGTTCAAAAAGCGTAGGTGCCGGGGGAAGCGGAAAGCGCTCAGGTCGTGTATCACTGACCTCGGTAGCTGTCTCATCCACCACCACAATCACCTCCTCACCGGGCTTCACCACATCGAACTGCTGGCGAATGGCTTCCTCAATGCCGCGCTCACTCTCCATAAACTCTACACGCGCTTCAAGCGCCGCTGCTTTGCTCCTTATCTTCTCAAGCTCAGCAGCGCGCTCAAGTTTTCTGTCACGGGTGTCTTTTTCTGCCACGTAGCGGTCATAGGCACTCACAAACAAGAAAAGTGCTAATAGAAACACCATGCCAGCGGTGAATTTTGAAAAGAGCAGACTTTTCAGGCGTCGTTTCTCGTAGAAATCGAACATTATGGTATTATATCCTGAAATATACACATCATGTCATTCCTCTACTCAAAGAAGGCACAAAAGGCTATTAAGTGGATTTGGGTGGTTCTCTCTATTATCATCATCCTCTCTATGGTGGTGGTGTACTCAGCAAGCGGCCTCGCGCAGTAGCGCGTTTTTTGTACATTAGTTGCATAAAACCATATCTGTGGTATAGTTTTCACAGATTTGTGTGTCTGAAGGCGCACATAAGCTGTTTAAAGTCACTCAGGAACGTGGAGGTTCTATGAAGATTGCTTCGACTGACAAAGGTCACGTTGTGGAAAATGTGGCATCTCTCACTGGTATTTTCGAGGGAGTTACCGTCGTTCTTCTCGATATGAAAGAACTCGGAGAACATCGCTATCGTCTGCGAACACCGGGAGGATCTGAGGCACGTATCACCGAAAGCGTGCGGCGGCACGTACAAGAGACCCGCACTCACCGAGCTCGCATTCTGTATCAAATTGATAAGGGCTGGGGCGCATGCGTCACTCGACGCAACGCTCACCTCGTCGTTGACATGGCATTTGCAAACGATGACAATTTTGTGCTTGACGTTCCCAAAAACATTCCGTATGTGGTCGTACTCTCTGAGCACTGCACATTTCACGTCCTGACAAACGACAAGGTCGCATCGATCCCTGCAACCGATGCGCTCTATAACGAGGTCCGTTCACTTACAGACGCAGATCTGTTTGCCCACTACGCAAAGCACTCAGGAACTTCCATTTTTGACACTCAGGATAAGGTTTCAAAGAGTTTCAAAACTTTCGTCGCATAACAAACACCGCAGCACTATGTGCTGCGGTGTTTCTATTGAACACATCGCTGTCTGGCTCTCCTAATCACAGAAAAAAGCAAGTTACTCCTTCACCATCTGCATGAACACGTCCTGGGGGATATTAACCCTCCCATGCTCCTTCATCTTCTTCTTTCCCTTCTTCTGCTTCTCGCGGAGCTTCATCTTTCGCGTGATGTCACCGCCGTAGAGATATCCCGTAACGTCCTTTTTCATGGCTGAGACGGTACGCGATGAAATGATTCGACCGAGCGCCTTTCCTTGTATCTTCATCACAAACATCTGACGTGGCAGTACTTTAAAAAGCTTCTCCACTACCGCTTCAGCGTCTTGCTCTACCCTTCGCTTCCCTACAACACGTGAGAACGCAGGCACAATTTCGTCAGCTACGAGGACGTCGAGACGCGTTACGTCCGCAGGGCGCAGGTCACCAATTTCATAGGAAAGCGACGCATACCCGGAAGTGGCATTCTTGAGCTTGTCAAAAAATGTACGCATGAGCTCGCGAAGTGGCATCTCAAGTGTCAGCATATTGCGGCCATCACCAAACACCTCCGTTTCAAGGATATTCGCTTCGTGCTCATAGAGCAGTGTCATCACGTTGCCCAGGTACGCCGGCGGAAGAATAATATGCGCATTAATCCATGGTTCGCGCACCGAGACATCTACCCCATACTCGGGAAAGCGTGAAGGTGCGTAGATAGATTCCATGGCACCTCCCTGCTTCCAGGTCACTTCGTATGCTATCGAGGGCGACGTGATAACAAGCTCGAGGCTAAACTCACGCTTCAAGCGCTCGGTGATGATTTCAAGGTGGAGCATACCAAGGAAACCACAGCGGAAACCGCGACCGAGAACTCCGGACGATTCTTCTTCATACGAAAGTGAAGAGTCAGAAAGACGAAGTCTGTCAAGTGCTTGGCGAAGTATAGTGAAGTCGTCTTGGCTTTCGGGAAACACCGATGCCCACACCACTGGGCGCGGAAGCATATAGCCTGGAAGCGCTGGTGTGGTGCCCTTCTCAAAGAGCAGTGTATCGCCCACCGATGCCACCCCAGGCTCTTTAATTCCCGTCACAATGTAGCCGGTTTCACCTGCACCGAGTGCATCAACCTTAGTCTCTTCGGGACGTTGCACCCCCATCTCCAGTACTTCAAATGGCTTTCCCGCCGCTGCAAAGCGCAGCCTGTCTCCTTTTTTCACCACGCCATCCATCACCCGCACAAACACAATCACACCACGGTGGTTTGAATACTCGAAGTCGAAAATAAGGCC
>JBJOQE010000053.1:0-12891 GCA_046050105.1 Candidatus Parcubacteria bacterium | reverse complement strand
ATGCGGTCGAAGGCTGCGGCATTGTCCTTGGCGAGAGTGGCAAGCACTTTGCGGTCGAGGATGATCTCCTTATCCTTGAGTGCTTTCATAAAGCGGCTGTAAGTCATACCGTGGGTGCGGATAGCTGCGTTGATGCGCGCAATCCAGAGTTGACGGAAGTCGCCCTTTTTATCTTTGCGGTGTGCGAAGGCGTGAAGGCCTGCGTGCTTTAGGGCATCAATAGCTGCGCGCTTCTTGGTTGAGCGGTCAAAACGGAAGCCCTTTACACGCGCAAGAATGTTCTTGCGGCGCTTATTTGCTTGAATTCCTCCTTTTACTCGTGCCATAGGTAGATGTGTGCGTTAGTTGGAAATAGATAAAGAAAAGCTGCAGTGTTAGGCGCCCATGCCTGGAAGGAAGCGCTGACGATCCTTAGCAGTCATCTGGATTGGCATTGCCTTGCGGCGGTTCTGGCGGCCACGGCCCGACTCCTTTGCGTTGAAATGGTTCTGACCAGCGCGACGTGCGACAATCTTGCCGTTTTTCGTAACGCGGAGACGCTTCGTGTATGACTTATTCGTTTTCATATGTTTGATATTCGTTGTCTATGCCTTCACCTTGCCTGCGCGTTCGACGGTGGCGGTAAACCCTTTGGGGCTCCGTTTGATTGGGTCGGCAATTTTGTACTCAGCAGGGATAAGCTTCAAAAATCGTTCGAGGCGTTCCTTGAGAAATGCTTCTTCCATGCCTTTGTACCTGCCCCAGAGGAAGAGGTCAACCTTGACCCGATGCCCCTCGGTCAGCCAGTCGGCTGCACGTCGTGCCTTAAGCGCGAGGTCATGTTCGCCGGTACCAATCTTCACCTGTACGCTTTTCGTTTCCGTTGTGTGCGACTTTGCCTTCATTTCACGCGCCTTCTTCGCAGCCTCATACTGGTACTTGCCATAATCCATGATTTTCGCGACCGGGGGAACCGCGTTCGGAGAAATCTCAATCAGGTCAAGGTTTGCTTCCTCAGCGTGTGCGAGGGCCTCGGCGCGTGTAATCACGCCGTAGTTCTCACCTTGAGCCCCGATTACTCGGAGCTCTGGCGCGCGTATCGCGAGGTTGATGCGAATCTTGTCTTTCAAGTCAGTGTGAGACCCGGGAGGAGAGGTGCGGAGTAACGCAAAAATCGCTCGGGAATACGTGCAGAATGTACCATAGATACTCTACTCCTGCAACCTGGCGGCATGGTATTGTAAGGGTTGACGTGAACACTTCATGAACAGGACGGTACGAGGTGAAACAACTCGACTTTGACTTTCCCATACACGAAAGTAGGCTCAACAAATGTCAGCCGTGCCTCAGGGTGTTGGAGCAATTTGGCAAGCGTCGATGTAAGGTGAAGGGGTTTGAAAACGTCGTGTTTTGCAACCTCATCTGTGCGGAGATGGCTGCCAGGCACTACGGCGTCGTCCTTATGGGCGAATCGAACCATCACGACGGAGAGACGCTCCTCTTTTTTGGGGAGCACAAGCCACGCGTGGGGTAGGTCGGGAGGTAATCCCGGCTTTTATGTTGGCGAGGAGTGTGTATGCGCTATACTGTAGGTATGCCTCGTATTGCAGACAGACGCGTATCGTTATTCCAATCTTCAAACCTCCGTTTTGCGGGGGTGGTAGTGGGAGTGGCGGGCATTATCATCCTCGGTGCGCTTTTTTTTGGGTTTCGCGACACCGGTATGATTGATGTGAATGGCAAGATCAGTGCCACTGATCAAAGTGCGATGACGAATAAAGTAAACCTCACCAATGCCACCAACGAGCCAAACGGTGGGCTCCGCCCCGCCTCCCTTGATGAGGGAGCGCCACTGGCTCCTGAAGCCCCGGTACCAGAAGCTCTTCCGCCAGAAACCGTAGCGACTACCACGGAGGGTGAGGTATCCACCTCAACCTCAAACGAGGTCTTGGAGCCCCTTGAAACGCCAGTAGAAGGATAGCGTACCTCAACACACAAACGCTGTGCACGTGCGCACAGCGTTTGTGTGTTTTTTTGCATGCGTGGGGTATGGTGCACGCAGAAAAAGTAGGATGTCCCCACTTTCCGCCTGCAAACAGCAGAAACCCATGTTCATGTTTTTTGCACACTTGGTCTCGTGGCATGTGTCAGCAGTGGGGGGGGGGGGGAACGAGTCCAGCGCGCGCGTAGGTCTTCGAATGGAAAGCAGTGGCTATGGTGGACGACCCCGGCCCGAGCCGCTACTGGGGCTCTGGGCTGGTATGGGGTGGGTCTGAAGAGGGTGCAAAGGAAAAGCCATGACCATCTGTGAGCAAGAGTCTGGGTGTACCTGTCGCGCGTCACGCACCACTTCGGTGCCGGCACAATTGGTACCTCGTTATCTCCACCTGCAGTGGACGCATCACTCCAGGGGCTTCCATGTTTGATTTCTGGGCCGCTAATACGCGCGCAGGAATGAAACTGGGGCAGGATGATGGTCGTGGATGTGAAATTCGCGAAGCTTACGGCCCTGAATGAGTGAGAGGTCGTCTCCACAACCGTGCACAGCAACAGTGCGCGGGTTTTTATGCGAGCGTATAGTGTACTATTGACAATATATATCTGTGGGGTATGATATATCTATGAAACAGAAGCAACATGAGGCGCTTAAGTTCGCCGTCCTTGCCGCTGATACCGCTGTGTTTACCATACGAGAAGGCGAACTCCTGGTTCGCCTCATAGCAGTTGATCGACCACCACATTTCAAAAATATGTGCGGTCTCCCTGGTGGACTGCTACTGCCAGAGGAAAATGCAGAAGAGGCGGCATTGCGACATGTGGCGCAGAAGGCTTTGCTTCAGCCTGAAAAGTTATATCTCGAGCAGCTGTATACCTTCAGTGATGTTGGGCGCGATCCGCGTGGAAGAGTGGTTGCAGTAGTATATGTAGCCTATGTACCTTGGGAGTCACTCTCTGAAACAGAGCGTTCAGAGAGCGAGAGTGCATGGTGGGAGGGAGTAGTAACTTTGCGACGCATGGCTTATGACCATGATGCGGTGTTGAAGCTTGCCCTCTCGAGGCTCCGTACACGCGCGCGCTACACCACACTCCTGTCACAGCTCATGCCGAAAGAGTTTACTCTCACCGAGCTTGAAGCGGCGTACGAATGTGTGCTCGGTACCGAAATAGACAAGCGCAACTTCCGGAAAAAAATTGCTAAGCTTGGCATACTAAAGGAAACCACCCGCATGAAAACCGGTGGTCGCTTCCGCCCGGCCCGCCTCTACCGTTTCAACTCTTCGGAAGTTAAAGAGATCGAAGTGCTATAGTCGCCTCGCTCATTTTTCCGTATGGCGCTCCACAATAATCTCAAAGACGCGGAAGGGTACTTGGCACGTATGGAAGCCTCGGTGCGCGAGAAGGCGCGTATCGCAGACTACATTCCCCCTACCGTCACAAGTCTGTTGGACGTTGGCTGTGCGAATGGCGCAATCACGCGAGTCCTCGCGGAAGCACTTCCTGGTGCACGTGTACTAGGCATTGACCTCGATACGTCGTTTATCGCACAGGCACACGTACAGCATGGCGCACTCGCGCCTCGACTCCAGTTCGAGTCGGTATACCTGCGTGACATGCTGCTCCGAGATACTTCATTCGACGTGGTGTCGTTTATTTCAGTCCTTCATGAATTTTATAGTTACGGAGAAGGGAAGTCCTCGGTGCTTAAGGCACTCGCCGATGCACACGAGCTTCTTCGGCCAGGTGGGGAAATAGTGATTCGCGACATGGTCCCCATGTCGTACGCGAAGCAAAACCACACTGGCGCGGAGTCTGCTATTTTAAAAGTGCGAGCTCAGGCAGCCTACAGCGTAGAGCTAAAAGAGTTCGAGTCACGCTACGGCACGATGGTAACCACGTATGACCTCAATCATTTTTTACTGAAATATTTCTATACCGATAATTGGGAGCACGAATGTGCAGAGCACTATATGCCCATAACCATAGAGCAGTACGAACAGATTTTTACGCTGCTTGATATGGAGCTTTTTCATCGCGAGACGTATCGCCTCCCCTATCTCCAAGGGAAGTGGCGTGACGACTTTGGATTCACGGACACCGAGCTCTCCGACCTTATAACAACCACCATTCTGGTGGCGCGTAAAAAGTGATGGTATTGGTGGTGAGTGTCGCATATACCGTAAGTATTCTGCTCATAAAAAAAACGACGAACCCTAAGGTTCGTCGGCAGCTGCTACAGAGCGTCTGCGGCGACTGCGTTACGTATATATAAACGAAGTGCGGCGATGCGGTCTGTTGGTGCTGGATGCGTTGATTTTTTCTGCGGTGATATTGCCACACCGCCAGTGTGATAGGTAAACGCATATAGGCCATCTTCAAAATAACTCATGAGGCCCCGTGCGCCGGCCACACCGCCAGTTTTCACCGCATGGCTGTCGGCCACGTACTCTGCTGAGTGTCGGAGTGGTGTGAGTACGAGTTCACACATCAGTATTGTGGCCAGACAACAAATGGCACCAAAGAGGGCAACGATGCTTAGAGATGTATCAAGAACAGTTTGCCACACCGCGAGGTGCATCAGGGCGGTAACGCAGAGCACTCTGCAGAGTGCATGAGTACTGTTGAGTGTCACTGCAAGCGCAAGAGGTCCCGTCACATGACCCACTTCATGCATGATGACAGCTTCGGCAACACCGTGACGCCATAGTGGGTAGTCGTGGCGTGATAGCACAATCGACGCGCTCTCTGTGCCACATGCATAGATACGTGGTACCAGCACTTGCGTGGTGTCGAGGTGCACGGTGCAGTGTGCAGGCAGACATCCAGCCTGCCTAAGACGATGTACTACACTATCGGCATGATGGCTTGGCGGCATCTGTGTGCCACACACAAAAGTGTTTTGAGTTGCGCTGCATGCCTCAGGCGGGGTGATGACAAGAAGCAAGGTGAAGAGCATCACCATCACCCACAGTACTACCGGGTAACGTACATCACCAAAGAGATATGCAGTAAGTGAACACCACACCACGGAGAACACAAAGGGGAGAAGCATCAACACTGCCATGCGTGCCTTGTGAAAGCGCACGAAAGATTTATATGAACGGAAGGGCATCGAAGCCTCCTTGTTGAGATGATCTATCTGCAAAGACGATATAACGAAAATATTGACATGTCAATATTTTTCATGTAGGGTGCCGACAGGTTAGATTTTTGAAAAAGGGAGAAATTATGAACATTCACGCATTGCGTCTGCCTGTCATTGTGGCGCCACGCTTCACCCTCCGCCCATTTGTGGAGGAAGATTGCGAGTCGCTCCAGAAGGCAATCAACGACGAGCGCGTTGCTCGCAAGGTGACGAATATTCCATTTCCGTACACATTGATGCACGCACGAGAATGGATACGGAAAACAGAGTCGTGGGTGACTGCAGACTCAAAGCGTGTCGATTTTGCGATTGTCGTTGACGGGAAGGTGTGTGGCTCGGTGTCGTTCATCAACATCGACGGCCACAAAGCACAGGTGAGCTACTGGCTCACGCAGAACTTGTGGGGAAAAGGTATTGTGCCTGAGGCACTTTCACACCTTCTTAGATTCGGCTTCGAAGAAATGGGTTTGGTGCGCATCTACGCGTACGTATACACCGAGAACACAAAGTCAGCCCGTGTACTCGAAAAGGCGGGCTTTCAGTTTGAAGGTATACATCGCAAAGAGTGGCGAAAAATGATTGAGAGGAAGTATCAGTACTTCAACTCGAACTACTACGCCATCGTGAAGGAGGATGTCTGATGACAAAACGGTTCATTGTATTGCGTGCAGATGGGAAGGCATATCGGCACCTCGAAGCGCCTACTCACAATCTGTGCGTACAGCTTAAAAGAATGGGACATGACGCTACCTGTGTTGATGACCGAGGTGCATATGACCTTGCCATCGCCATAGGTGGCGACGGCACCGTCATGCATACGATGTCAGCGTTTTCAAAACGCGGCATTCCAACCATTGGACTCAATGGCGGGGGTGTGGGATTCCTTACGAGTGCAGAAGTACGCGACCTCGAAGCATTTGCAGTGCGGGTAGGACAAGGGAAGTATGAAGTGGAAGAACGCCGAGCACTTGAACTGGTGCATGGCGAGCGTGTCCTTGGTCCGTTTGTGAACGATGTGGTGCTCAAACACCCATCTTCTGTCGCGACGTACGCGCTCTCTCTAAACGGAGAGTCACTGCTCCCCGAGTTTACTGCGGATGGTGTTATTGTATCGACGCAGACAGGGTCCTCTGGCTACAACATTGCTTCAGGCGGCCCAGTAGTCCTTGCAAAAACACCCGTGAACATCGTGAGCTTTATCCAGCCGCTCCGCATCAGCTTGCGGCCGTTAGTGTTTAGCCATCTCTCAGACGGAGGGGTACTCACCATCAAGGTGACTGCCTCAAAGCGTTATCGCCCCGTAAGTATTACGGGCGATGGTGTACCGTTTGGTACGAGAGAGGGCTTTTCTCGGTACGGTCTTGCGGAAGGTGATGCGGTGGATGTGCGCGCAAGCAGTACACCAGCTCTCTTTGCATCGTTTGGCTTCACTTCACAAATGCATGCACTCTTTGAGAAGAAGGGTCTCGCAAAATAATTGCACACAGCCCCGGTTCGTTTTAACCGGGGCTTTTTTCTATGCCAGAGAGGAGCACTTGACGATTTTTAGGGAGGGGAGTAATATAGTGTCAGAAGTACACTAAATATGTCAGCACCGTGCCGGCATACATTATTCGCTCATTGAAAGGAGTACATACCATGAACACCATCATCATCTCACGCCCTGCGCTTCGTGCCCTTGGTACCCTTGTGGAGCATAAAGAGGCAGCACTCGTCGCGCTCGCCATGGCCGTCGTCACCATCTTGTACGAACATGCCGCGTCGTTCATGCCAGACTATATGTTCAACATGTGGGCATTCGTCGGGGTATGGACAGGCCTCACCTGCGTGTGGCTTACGCGTACCGAGAACATCCTGTGCTGGCCGTGGGGTGCAGTTTCTGCAGCAGCATTCGGCTGGTTCTTTGGGGAGATCGGCCTTCTAGGTCAGCAGTGGCTTAACCTCGGGTTCTTTCTCCCCGTACAGGTATGGGCGTGGTACCACTGGGTATATGGAGGAAGAGAAGAGCGTGACCTCAACGTGACACGCATGAGCATGAGTGCGCGCCTGTGTGCCGCTGCAGTGATTCTGCTTCTCACCTGGCTTGTCTATACCTCTATCCACTACTTTGCCTTCGAGCCTAAGCTTCCGCATCTTGATGCATTGGTAGTCGCATCGAGTGTCGTGGCCCAGTACTTGCTCGGAAGGAAGAAGGTTGAGAGCTGGCTCTTGTGGCTTGGTCCGGTGAACGTCGTGTCTATCTACCTGTTCTACATGACGGGTGCATATGTACTCACCGCGCTCTACATCGCTTTTCTCATCCACGCGTACTTTGCGCTTATGGCATGGGGAAGGGAAACTGCACGGTAAACCAACACGCCACAACCGCACCTCAGGGTGCGGTTTTTTATTGAGCACCATAACCCTTGACAGTGAGTATGTATTTGCTAATATAGTGTCAGATTAACACTATATCGTGATGCGATACATTACCCATCACGTCGCTAGTTCTTCAAAAATATAGACAATAAGCCAATTTTGTGGTACTTTCCAACGGAATCAGTTCAACTGTTCTTAGAAAGGGAATAGCATGTCGGACGCTCAAAAAAGCGAAGTGGTTGAGGTCAACCATCAAAAGTTCAAACTCGCGGCTCCAGGCACAGGCATCATTGCCTACATCGACGATATGCACGATTGGCACGGAAGGCCGTGCCTTTCTGTACTGCTGTCGTCACGTGCTATACCTGGCGAAGAAGGGTTGGGTATCACGGGTGGCGGTCATGTAGAGTGCGCTGCTATCGACGCATTGCCAGTCGGCAGCGTTGTTGAAACTGCTGTCGATGCGTTTCGCGAGAATACTGAGGAAAACAAAGGGTTTGCTCGGGTGATCTCGCGGAAGACATTTCTCGAACGCGTTCAACCCATTGCAACATTTAGCGTGCGTACAGACGATGTGAATCGTGTACACTCGTGCACATACTTCGGGTTGCCACTCCGTCGTAACGAGTGGCAGAAAATGCGCGCATTGCGTCCTGGTAAGGAACGTAAAGGTGCTCTCATCGAAGCGGTGATGACGTGGGATGGAAAAAACATTCAGCGATATCAACCAGAGAAGTGCATCCGAATTGAACACTTCTCAGACCACGCAACCCCGATTGAGCGCCAAGATTTCTACCACCAGCATGAGTG
The DNA here is from genome assembly GCA_046050105.1 of Candidatus Parcubacteria bacterium. Lineage (GTDB taxonomy): Bacteria > Patescibacteriota > Minisyncoccia > Phycocordibacterales > UBA918 > JAYQPD01. The sequence continues at coordinate 4,601 of JBJOQE010000053.1, read as the reverse complement.
GCGCGCATTTGGCCAGCTTGCATGGCATAGAGATAAAGGGAAGCTATGGTATCCATAAAAAAACGAAACATCGGCATTTTCGGCACATCGGCTAATCCTCTCCACGAGGGGCACATCGCTATGGCAGAGAGTGCGCTTGCAGTAATTTCTTCTCTCCATGAAGTCTCGCTTATGGTGACGCCACGAAGTCCGTTTAAGGACCAAAGCGGCTACGCACCAGTGGAGCATCGCCTCCATCTCACCTACCTCACGGCAAAAGAGTCGCCTCGGTTTGGTGACTCGCTCAAGGTAAGTGAGTTTGAAGTATTGATGAAACACTTTGGTCCCGACAATGAGACCGCAACCTTACTCCGAAACTACAGTGAGATGTACCAGAGCCATCAGCCTGTGTGGATGATGGGTGCAGACAACCTCGCCGAGCTTCACACCTGGGGTCATTGGACGGAGATTATGGAGAAGTATCCCGTGGTGGTGTTCGGCCGATCCACCGCACTCGGTACAGCACTTGGGTCGGTTGCAGCAACACGTTACGCACATGTGCGTCGCGAACCTGAAAAGTTTGCGTGCGAACCGGGAACCTGGTGTTTCCTCGATGCCGTAGTGCACCCCGCGTCATCAACGGAAATTCGCACACGCATTTTAGCAGGTGAATACCCACCGTTTGTTCCGAGGAGTGCAGTGGAGTATATCCGCGAACACGAACTCTTCGGCTACACACCAACGAGCGAAGCTGCGTAAACAACCATTGTCGACGATTTTAAAAAAGAATCGTCGACATCTTTACAAAGCGCCGGATGTAGAAATGCATCAGACGCTTAGAGAGAAAAGTTCTTTAACACAAAAGGAGTTACAAAATGAGCAACGCTCAAAGCACGGTGCTGGTCATCATCGACCCGCAAAACGATTTCATGGACTGGAAGGGTGCGGCACTGCCGGTGCCTGGCGCCAAGGCCGACATGGAGCGTCTTGCACGTTTCATTACGGAGCAAGGCAAGAAGATTGACGACATTATCGTGACACTCGACACACATGTTGAGGACCACATCGCACATGCCATTCGGTGGGTCGATAGGCACGGGACACACCCCGCACCGTTTACCGTCATCACCGAGGACATGGTCCATCATGGAGTGTGGCGGGCGGCAAATCCATCCGACCAAGTGTGGCAACACGCATACGTGCGCCTCCTGAAGAAATCGGGAGGTAAAGATTTAGTGGTATGGCCGCCGCACTGCGTGAAGCAAACGTACGGCCATCGCATTGAACCGACGCTCATGAAAGCCCTCGATGGCTGGATGAGTGCAACTGGGCGAACGGTACGTACTGTTGAAAAGGGCATGAACCGTGATACCGAGCAGTATGGTGCCTTTGCCGCTGATGTGGTCATCAGGGATGACAAGCGCACACATTTTAATCAGGGCCTGGTGCAGGATGTTGAACGCCATACACTCAAGTTGTGGGCGGGAGAGGCGCTTTCACATTGTCTCATGACTTCATTTGATCAGTTGGCGGCTCGGCCCAGTGAATCAATCATCCTCACCGATGCCACAAGTCCGGTGACTGGTTTCGAAAAAGTGGCTGAAGACTGGCTTCACCTCAAGCGGGCGGAAGGTGTCCGACTTTCTACCACCACGTCGCTCGTGCTCTAACTCACACTCGTAGCATCGAGTACCTCCGAAGGCACACCTATACTTTGATGTTGCCTTCGGATTTATCTCGAGTCCACGATGGATTCGCAGTTCTTTGAAACTTAGGAAGGAAGAAACATATGACCATATCAAAACGTGACCGCTATCGCGGCGCGATGCTTGGGGTGTTATGCGGCGACGCACTTGGCGCACCGTATGAAACATGGGACAGCATCGCGATTTCTGAAGACATGCGGGAGCGAGGTGGTCTCACGACATTTGATTATACTGAGCCCTGGAAAGGGAAGCGTAAGATTCGAATGGGTAGTCCAACAGATGATTCTGACCACACAGTTGCACTCGCCCAAAGTCTTGTTGCATGCAAGGGTCTGAGTGAAGCCGATCTGTATGCGCGCTTGCGTACCATCGTGTATGACGGAGTAAGTCCCATCACTGGTGAGAAGACATATGGTGCTGGCCTCACTACGAAGACAGCGCTCAAACCAGAAACCTGGGAAGAGTCGAAGGCGCGACCTTTCGAAGACGAGTACCCATCAAATGGTTCGCTTATGCGTTCGGCGCCGCTCGCTCTCTTCATTGGTACAGAAGCACGGGCGAAGACGCTCGATTCCTTCAAGTTGGCCACAACCATGTCGCGAGTGACACACCGTCATAAATACGCAGGAATCTACACTGCAGTGTATGTGGAAATATTACTCGATATCTTAAATGGTGTAGTCCCGAACGTTCATGTCGACACAGATGGGAATACGCCACCTTGCGACCCACGTAAGTGGCCTGAGCGAGGACATGTCGAGTTTTCATATCACATTGCGCTATGGGCATTTAGTCGCTCTAGCAACTACCGCGACGGATTAACGAAAGCAATTTCTGTTGGTGGCGACACCGATACCTACGGCGCCATTGCAGGCGGACTCCTTGGTGCACACTTTGGCATCGATGGCATCCCCAAAGAATGGCGTGAGGTGCTCCAAGGTGGCGACATCATGATTGATCTCGCCGACAAACTCTTCGACTTGGCACACGCCCCATTTCCCTTATGAACGAAGTCAATTAGAGAAATGGTAGTACCCTTGGGGTGCGCCCCATTTCCCTTATGAACGAAGTCAATTAGAGAAATGGTAGTACCCTTGGGGTGCGCCCTTCCTAAACAACCTACTCAAGCGAACACGTGCGCTTGAGTTCTTCATACGGAGGCGATTCGTTTTCTAAAAACGAATCGCCTCCGTTAGAGAATTAGTTCTTTTGCTCGCGTCTACGAGCGGCTCATTGAAATGTGAAATAAAAACAGGAGAATACCATGACAAAACTCTGGAAAAAGGGTCCTATCATCGAGAGTCTTCTCGAAACGGATGTCTACAAGACCTTAATGGAAAACTACATCGCACGGTTCTATACCAATCTCACTGCGACGTTCTCGTTCACGAATCGCACCAATGTCGATATGTTTCAATACATTGATATAGTCGAACTTCGCGAGCAGCTAGCGCATGTTGCCACACTCCGTATGTCGGAAGATGAAATCAAACATCTCATGACGTGGGGCATGTTCCAATCGGCGTTTCCAAAACATCTCCAAAACCTCACGCTTGAGGTGCCGGAGGTAGGGAAGACCAAGGAAGGCAAGCTTTCTATTATTGCCCCTGGCCTCTGGTCGCATGCAACAATGTGGGAAATTCCTACGCTTGCAATCGTAGCAGAACTCTATGGTCGTGGCCGAGCAAAAGCCGAGGGATATACCGAGGCTGAACTTCTGCGCTACGGAATGGAACTACTCATGAAGAAGGTTGAGTTTCTAAGGGCGCACCCACACCTTCGCGGTTCGCAGTTTGGTTTGAGGCGGCGGTTCTCATCTTTGTGGGAACGCACCATGACCGAAGTACTTCTTGAGAAGACGAAGTTTGTCACCGGTGTATCCAACGTCTGGCTCGCTCGCGAGCTTGGCGTGGAAGCGCAGGGAACAAACGCACATGAGCTGCCCATGGCAGCATATGCGTATGCGCGCGGGAAAAACAATTTTGATGCGCGACACTCTGTCTACCGTGTGCTCGCCGATTGGCAAGCACTCTATGGCCAGAAGGCGCTCATCATGTTGCCCGATGCATACGGCACCGATGCGTTTCTCGACATGCTGCCCGACCACTTTGCGTATGATTGGCGTGGCTTTAGGCAGGATTCGGGTGACCCGCTCGTCTTTGGCGATACGATCATTTCGTACTACCAAAAGTATGGCATCGACCCCATGGAGAAAATTGTCATTTTTAGTGACGGTCTCACCATGGAGAAAATGCAGACGATTTATGCGTACTTTGCAGGACGCATCAACGTTGCATTTGGTATTGGGACTGACCTCTCAAACGATATGGGCCTGATTAAGCCATTGTCACTCGTGATGAAACTTTCGGAAGTTGACGGTCGACCGACCGTGAAACTTTCGGACAACATTGCAAAAGCAACGGGGGACAAAGAAGAGATTGAAGTTGCAAAACGCATCTTCGGCTACACCACCACCTTCCGCGAGGAAGTGAGGGTGTGAATGATTCAGGGCGGACGAGCTTCGCTCGTCCGCAACTCCACATGAAAGGAAAAGACATGAAAACGAAACTACTTGAAAACGGTATTACTGTCGCTCTGGCACAAATGCCTGTAGTGGCAGGGAATCCACGCGCAAACGCAGACTGGATGATTACTGAAATCTCCAAAGCAATTTCGCGCAGCGTCGACATCATCGTATTTCCGGAACTCGCTGTTCCGGGGTATGTGATTGGCGACATGCCGGAAGATGAATCGTTTGTCCGAGATGTCTGGGGACAAAACTGGCGAGTGAGAAATGCCACTGCGGCAACAAGTATCGTAGTCATTTTTGGATCATATGGCGTCTTCAGTGACCCATCTACGGTCGGTGAAGACGGCAGGATCCGCAAGGTTAATGCGGGCTTCGTTGTTCAAAAT
>JBJOQE010000052.1:0-6410 GCA_046050105.1 Candidatus Parcubacteria bacterium | reverse complement strand
CGAGCGCCCACAGGAGTGGCTTATGAAGCCCTTCGCGATGGTCGTAGGGGTTTTGTGCATATGCTGCCACGCGCCCTGTTTTCCAAAAGTGCGCATCAAGTGCCCAATCGACATCCGGAATATAGGCAAACAGAATACCGAGTGCTATAAACGAAACGGTGGGGGTAACACCAAACGCCAGGCAGACGAGCACTGCCGAGATGATGCCCAGCCCAGCATCAGCAAAATACATTCCAATTTTATACATACGGGTAGTATAGCAGTTCAACTTCCCTCAATCTCACGCAATCCCCGAGGGGCAATGGTCTCTTTCCACCGCAGATAGAGCTCGGTGGTTGCCACGACATCCTTTGCGTTGTAGCGTGCAATGTCTTGGTATTTCTCTTCTTGGTAGAGTGTGGCTACGTCATCACCCGACACTTCTTGCTTTGGACTCACCATGCCACAGGCACGGCAGAACAAGTGGAGCGAGTGTCTCCGTGGAAGTGCTCCATAAAAAGAAAGTTGATCTTGGAGGTCAATGTGTTGTGCGGTGCGCTGCTGGTAGAGGTACCGCCCTTCCATGAGGTCGCGTGTTGGTGTAATACCAAGCGCCATAGAGCGGAGCAAAAGAAACGGCACATCAAACCCTCGGCCATTAAACGTCACGAAGGTGTCATACGATTTTGCACCCTCCCAAAAGTCACGGAGCATGGCAGCTTCCGTACGTGGCTTCAGTACATATTCTCCTGTATCCACCTCGGTGTCTTCGGTACCTTTTGTATCATAAAAAACAACACCCTGTGCGCGTTCAACATCGTAGAGGCCAATGGAAACAATGCGACCAGTGAGCGGTGAAAAACCGAGGCCGTCTTTCAGATCGAGAAGGTGAGCTTCACGTTGTTCTCTGTCAACCGCTGTTCGGTCTACCCACCTGGTAAGTGAGGTTTTGGTAACGTCATCAAAAGCGTCCCATGATTCTCCAACGGTTTCGATATCAAAGACGAGAGTGCTCATATGCTCTTACTCTTGGTGTACCGGATACCCTGCACGTACCCATGCAGACATGCCACCGGTGACATTAATTCCTCGTATACCTACTTCGGCTAGGAGCGAAATGGCACGCGCACTCCTCCCCCCACTGGCACACATAACATAGAGGGCTTCGCTCCCACGACACAAAGAGGGCGAAAATGTGCCAAGTGGCATATGCTCTGCACCTGCAACATGCCCTGCGTCAAACTCCACCTTTTCGCGAACATCAACAAGGCGATGAGCTTCGTGCTGAGCACAGAGTGCATGTAAGGCTCCAACTGATATCTCCTGCATACGCACTAGTACATACCGATGTTACGACCAAAATAGAACGTGGGGAAGGTCACGAGCGCCGCGAGGGTGAGCGCAATGATGAGTGCTGGCCAATGAATATTTTTCATAGCACAAACAGAACGTTATCCATGCTTCTCTCCCCACGACGCCATTTGCATCAGAATAGTCGTGAGCTCCTCCCCTTTCTTCGTCAGTGCATAGCGAAAGCGCGGTGGGCGATCTTCATATTGTTCCTTCTCTATGATTGCCTCACTATCGAGCTTTTGTAAGCGTGCTGAAAGCGTGCGAGGGCTAATGCCCGGGAGGAGCATCTCAAGCTCTCCAAAAGTACGCGACTTCCCCACAAGGCGCGCCACAAGAAATGGTGTCCACTTATCTCCCACCACACGAAGTGCAGCCTGTATGCAGCCAGGACGCTTCTCTACCTTTTCACACAGTGGCCCACAATCTAGCACTGGTCGCATTCGTGGAGTAGCTTTCGTAGGCATACGGTAATAGTTACATGCCTAGTATACACCGCTCTCCCTAAGAGCACACCGTGCGCTATACTTACGGTATGCAAGAGTTTATGACAAACCAGCACAAGCGTTTTGGCTATGCCATAGCAGGTTTTTGCCATGCCTATCGAAGTGACAAAAACTTTAGACTCCAGGTGCAGGTGCTCATGTTCTATCCCCTCTTTGGGTGGATAGTGTGGCCTCTCTCACCAACAGAGATTCTTTTTCTATCCCTCTCCTACGCACTTATTCTTATCACTGAACTCCAAAACACATCATTTGAGAAAGCACTCGACCGTCTCCACCCGGAGTTGCATGACGACATAGGTGCATCAAAAGACATCGCTGCCGCTGCCGTGCTTACTGCCGGTCTCTTTGCACTTGTGGTGGTGCTTGTCATTCTCACTTCGCGAATACACGTATAACTTTCAAAAAAGCTCGCATTGCGAGCTTTTTTGAACACTTGTCTCTCTTGTATTCCTTCACTATACACCCTCCTTTTCGCACTACTCTACAACAACGGGCTTCTCGGTGATCGTATAGAGTCCTTGCGCTTCAAACTTCTCCCAGCGGTTTGGTATGAGTTTTGCCCTCTCTGTCGTATAGCCCGTTGCGGTAATACGCTGTCCTTCACGGAACTGATCCATATACCCTGCTTTCGCCTCATAATTCACTGCGTAATAGATACCTTCATCAGTCTTGAGTCCATACGCACATTCGTTTGAGGGCGGCGCCGTAGTACCGAGGAGCGGCAAACAGACATAGGTGCCCGTAAGAGAAACGAGCGCTAGTACGGTTTCTTTTTGCTCAACTTCTACCCTCTGTGCATCTTGTGTTTCTGTGCTGCGCTCAGGGAGTGAAGCAGGAATGCGCATATCATGAGTCATATACCACCCACCAATCACAGCGAGCACGGCGCCAATAAGGAGCAAAACTTTCATATGTGTGGTTACTCAACCTCGGTGGCGAAGCCACCGTAGGCAAACCGCTTCATATCAAACGGCATGGGCATCATATTCTCTCCATACTTCTCTTCAAAGTACGCCATCACTTTTTTATTGATTGCTTTACGGTCTGCTTTCGATTTAAAGACAATGAATGAAAACCACACATCTTCCCCTTCTTTTGCTTTCGCCATTTTGGGGAATGTGAAGGTCACCCACTCCGGCGTCATGTCGTCAGCGCGGCACTCTTTATAATCGAGCGCGCCAAACTTCTTCCACACCACTGCTGCTTCGCGGGCAATCTTTTTATATTCGTTCTTCTTGTCCTTCGGGATACTGAGCACAAAACCATCAACGTAGGTAGCCATGAATAACGTATTAATGAATACAGTGGTGTGAACTCTAATCGGTCACAATCACCACTCCTGCTCCGAGTTTTTCTTTAATAGTGGCGAGGTCTTGGTGAGAGTAGTTCGTACCCGAGAGGTCGAGTCGCTCAAGCTTTGAGAGGTTGCCAAGCTCATTCGGCAAGCCCGTGATGGGGTTGTTTGAAAGGTCGAGGACACGAAGCTCGGCAAGCTGGCCAATTTCTGCAGGAACGCCGGTAAACTTATTGTCAGAAAGGTCGAGTACACGAAGGTTTGAAAGAAGGCGTATCTCACCCGGTAATGCACCCTCGAGGTTGTTGTTGGAAACATCAAGTGTCGTCACGCCCTGAATGGCGAAGATGTCACCCGCCACCTTCGTGAGGTTTCGGCCACTTAAATTCACCACAGTACCTTCTATTTTAGCGGGCGTTGGGATGTTCCCGGTAGCTTTATCGATGACCTCCTTAGCGTGGTCGATTGCAGAAGTGTTGGGCATTAGTGGGTCTACACCCTTTGGCATAAAACTTGGTGCAACATATACCAAAGCAGCCACAAACACACCGCCGAGCACCACGAGCTTGAGAAGAAAGCTAATCATGTACTCAGTATACACCAGAAAAAAGGTCGGGGCGGAGCGCACGCTCTCTACACGCGTTGCTCGCCACGCACGCGCCGCACGATGTACTCGATGAGAGGAACACCAATGGCGATGCCGAAGGTAAGCGCAAAGTACAACATACCCCCAGCGTTGCTCATGCTGTGTTTATTTACATAGTCACCATATATCGGTGCATAGAAAATAATAACGTAGAGCCAGAAGGGTATAACCATCAGTGACATCACGGCCCACACCTTAAACGCCATACGGGTGGAGAATAGCACGCACAGCGGTGCAATGATGTTTGATTTGAGGAGATCACCTCCGTAGAGCGGCTTCGCAACACCCTGTAACCAAGTTGTCCTGCACGAGACACTAGTGCCGCACAAAATATCCATGTTGCTGCCAATTAAATACACAGTACCGAGAAGTAAAAGTGCACCGAGACTTAACAAAGTGGAGACTTTTTTTCTACCATCCCAGAGCAATTGATACAAAAAGTTTGTCATTCTTAAATTTATTTTAATAATAACATTACTTTATTCAGTTGCACGGTGAGTATATCTGCATTGGCACGCGAGATGTCATTTGTTTTCACACCCTTTTCAATCACCTGCTTCATCACGCCAATCGATATGCGCGCAAGGTTGTACTTTCGAGCCACAATAAGCTGCTCGGTAGTGAATGTCAAAAGTGACAATGTACCTTTCAGCCGTTTGCTCATGGCGGTGGTTCCAAGGAGCGTTTTGAAATCTTTAATGGCAGTGAGTGCGGTTTCGCTTTGTGTGCCATCTGGCTTTCGCACCACGTCGGTCACCCCATCACCGTTCGTATCAAGCTGGAGTACCGTAGGTGCGGTGGTGGTGCCGAGTATGGCACTCCCCAAGAGAGCTGCAGTTGTTGGTACAGCAGTGAACGTGGTGCTTGCTACAAGCTGGTCCGCTTCATAGTTTTTCACCTTCATGGTAAAGGTACCGCTTGCCATACCATCGAGCTTCACGGTGTATGCTGGCCCTGTAGGTACTACAATGAACGTGCTTTGCCCCACCCGCTCATAGGTGCTGTTCGGGATGGTTGCTTCGAAGGTGGTGGTGCCAAGCTCGGCGTTGTATATGGCGCCCACTCGATTGCCCGTAGCATCTCGCACCTCCATAGCCACCGGTGAATGCATTTCCACAACTGTCACAGCCCGCGATGCTGGTAATACATTCTCAAGATAGGGTGAGGGAGTTGCATCATCACGTAGTGTGGCGGAGATGAGGTTTCGAATAGGTTGTGCTCCCATAACATTAGAGTGATCGCGTTCCACTGAATCACCAACTAATTCTCGGGTGAGGTTATAATTACTAATATCAAAATACACCGTATCCCCTTGCCCATAGTCAGCACTCTCCACCATCACCGTACCATCTCCCCTACTGCTGAACTCTGGCACTGCCTGCACTGCCCGTACCGGAACGCGAAGTGAGCATTCAGGTGCACACGCAAAGAGGTGTGGCGCCGTGATATAGCTCACGCCCTTTATGGTAGCGAGTCCAGTGCCCACCACGTTCACCACGCGAATATCAGGAACACCATCACCGTTTACGTCCTGCGGACTCCACGCATCAAGTGCTGCATGGGCTGCCTCTGCATCACCAAGCAACGTTGGTGCTAAATTTTCAGGATGAAGCACATCTGCGTACAGAGGCGCAGTGCGTCCAACGCCCTCTAAGAACTCCTGCATCTCGTCATACGAACGTATGTCGTTGCCATAGCGGATACGATAATCCACTACAGCTTCAAGTCCCTCACCAGTGTAAGAAAGCTCATCGCGGAGGCGGATAGTTTCCTGAAGTGCATTGAGCGAATCATCGAATGTCACCAGAGCAGTAGACTCTGCAGCCTCGTGGTATTCACGTGACGGCAGCAGCATCAGTGCTCCGGGAGAATTTTTTGCAGCAGCGCGCCAAGTAGCATCATCTAAAGAAAGCGTTGAAAGTGCATTCTCGGCACCGTGAAGCGTTGGGAGGAGAGCCTTTGGCGTGCCGAGATGTGGCACACCCACAAATATCACGGTATCGATTTTCTGAAGAAGCGGGTCGCCTGCCTCTTCGAGCTTCTTAAGCACTGCCTTGGTGAGAAGTCCACCATGTGAATGCGCCACAATGGTAACACGGCCGTTGTCTGAGGTTGAAGCGAGTGTACGGAGCTGGTCGAGTATGTAGGTGCCGTCTTGGTTGTAGTCAATCTTGCCGCCACCGTCTACCGCTCCATGAGTGAGAAGCTCATCGAACGAAAGCCGCCAGTCGTACGCAATTGGCTTCCATGCAGCGATAGTGTCGTCTGCCACTAGGCTATTCATGTACACAGGAAACCCTTCATACACATCACGAAAACCATATGCCTTCTCAATAATACCTGCGTCTCTCGTGTAAATATCACTACGCACACTCGTGCCATCTGCATCCATAAAGAGATCTTCGAGGTCACCATCGGTGCCCACGCCGATGTTCGGAAGCCAAAGCTGGTTATCGCCCACCACTCCCTCACGGTATAAAAATGATGACTGAATGCCCGGCAAAAACGCTACATTCGAATACCCCACACGCACAGAGGGTGCAGAGGTGGCGAGTGTGCCGCTCTCTGTCATGAATAAAAACTGTGCCTCTGTTGCACCGCGTGCGTGAAGTGGAAGTGTAAACGTATACTCTTC
>JBJOQE010000051.1:0-5713 GCA_046050105.1 Candidatus Parcubacteria bacterium | reverse complement strand
AAAACACGACTCGGGTACAACACCGATATACTCGAAGAGTGGCTCCCTAAGATATTGAGCACAAACCCTGCTGCGGTGACCATTCATGCCCGCACACGGAAAGATATGTCCAAGGTGCCTGCACGCTGGGAGCGGGTGGCCAGGGCTGTGGAGATTCGTGATGAGTTAGGCTCTTCTGCACGCATTCTAGGGAATGGTGACGTACTCTCACTTCATGATGCACGGAAAAAAGTGCAGGAAAGCGGCGCAGATGGCGCAATGATTGGCCGTGCGCTTTTTGGAAACCCGTGGTTTTTTCACCCATCTCGTCGGTTGCCGTATAAGCTCACCGCGCTCCCCACACATGGGGTAAACCGCGACAGCATTCTTTCAAATGATGTTGAACAAACACGCGACCAGGTATCACTCGAGGAGCGGCTTCGCGTACTTGTGGAGCACACAGAACTCTTTTCGGAACTCCTCCCACACAAATCATTCGCGGTGATGAAGAAGCATTTTAAAGCGTATGTCAGTGGCTTTGAAGGAGCAGCAGAACTCCGTGTGAAGCTCATGGAGTCGGAAAACTCTGCTGAAGTCGAGGCTCATATCAAGCATTTTCTTACCTGAGGTTGAGAAGGTAGGTTAGAAGTGTATATGGCTGTTTTCATTTGTCACAGAGGGCACTTGTAGAGTCTGTGCACGAGGAGTACCGTGGAGAGAGTGATTGTTCTTAGGGAGAATACGCCATGCACAATGCTGCATTTGATATGACTGAAGAAGACTCGAAACGGTACCTGGGGTGGGTGGTGAAAGAGTCCTCACGAACAATTCAAAAATTATTTTTTGATTGCATGCGGGTGGCACGGCGTATCAAGATAATGCTTCCGTATCGCACCTTCCTCGCGGGTTTCTTCAAGTGGCTCCATCGCAATCGCGGGGGTACGGTGCAGCAATTTCTTCTTGCCGCAACAGTGCGTGAGGTGTTTGCGCGGGGTATGCAAGTACTGCGTTATCATCGTCTCGTGCAGGAACATTTTTGGCGTACCGCGCCAAACAGCACTCTCCAGTAGGAGAGTGCTTTTGTTTGACAGAAAAGTCGCTCCTGGTAGTATAGAGATATGACGCGACCACAAAACATTCTCGGCCTCATTCTCATCATCCACAAGATGGAGGCCTTCTGTGTGTCCCGATAACTACTCACCACACCATAGAGATACGAAGAAGCCTTCCATCACCGGAGGGCTTCTTTTGTTCTTTCAGTTCTTTGATACAGGAGTATCGTCATGAATCCATCACAGCAAGTGGCAATCTTCGACACCACGCTTCGCGATGGTGAGCAGGCACGGGGTGGCGCAATGTCACTTCAGGATAAACTTGCCATCGCATGCATGCTTGATGCTATGGGGGTCGATGTCATTGAGGCAGGTTTTCCTGTTTCAAGCACGGCCTCTTTTGAGGCAGTTGTCCGTGTAGCAGAGGTGGTGAAGCACAGAACGGTGTGCGCGATTGCGCGTGCTACAGAGCACGACATCGACGCGGCTGCTCTTGCGCTTAAGGGTGCTCTGCACCCACGTATTCACACGTTCATCGCTACTGCACCGCAACCATATGCGGGTAAAGCTTGGTATGAGTGAAGAAGAGGTGCTCATGCGCATTACCGAGAGTGTGAGCTATGCACGGCGCTTTGTGTCAGAAGTAGAATGGACACCAGAAGTAGCCACAGAAAGTGACCCCGTGTTTCTTGAGCGTGCCATCCATACGGCGGTGCGTGCGGGTGCGTCGGTGATTAACATTGCCGACACGACTGGCTACATGTTGCCACATGAGTACGGGGCATTGATCGCACGGGTAGTTGCGCATGTGTCGGCCTATGACGGCGTCACAGTTTCAGCACATTGCCACAACGATCTCGGCTGCGCGGTAGCAAACTCGCTTACAGCCCTCAGTGCTGGGGCGCGGCAGGTGGAGTGTACGGTAAACGGTATCGGGGAGCGTGCGGGAAACGCCGCACTTGAAGAAGTGATGGTTGCGCTTACGGTACGCAAGAATACGCTCCATCTTTCACACGGTGTAGCACTTCACGGACTCACGGAACTTTCTGCATGTGTGGCAAAAGCCTCACGAACACCCGTTGCCTTCAATAAGGCGGTGGTGGGGAGGAATGCGTTCTCGCACGAGAGTGGCATTCACCAAGATGGCGTACTCAAAGACCCGCGCCTCTATGAAGTGATCGACCCCGCACTTGTGGGACGTACACGCTCCATTACGCTCGGCAAGCTCTCTGGTATGGCGGCACTTAAACATGCTATTGGCCTACTTGGATTTCTCCCCAATGAGTTCGATGAGCACGCACTTAAAGAGGGCTTTAAAGTACTTGCCGATACGCACGGTTCGGTGAACGAAGCACAGCTTGCAACACTCATTTCTTTACTCCGGAGAAGTGAGCGCTAGTGTAAAGCCGGACCTCAAGGTCCGGCTTTTCTTATGCACACCCACCTTACCGAAAGTGGGGGTATACTGTTTCTATGAGTCACGTTAGAAATAACGATGCTCGAAAGTAGAAGGTACTGGAGTGATAAAACGTTATCGGAGTTAATTTCTAACGAGATGAGCGAAGTGTTGCACACCAATATTTTCTTTATCATTACCTCCATCTCGGTGGTAGTGGTTACATGTATGGTGGCAGTTGCGCTCTATTACCTCATTCGCATTTTACGTGCCGTGCGCGATATTGCAGAGCGTGTACGTGAGGGGAGTGAGGTTATTGCGGAAGATGTGGCAACGGTTCGCGCGGGCATTGTGTCGGGGCGTTTTTTCACCGATGTGGTGAAGCGCGCTTCCGCTATGACCGGTTTCGGCGCTCGCCGCACCAAACGCACTAAGAAAACTGATACGACCAATGACGATGTGCCCGAAGAACAAGAGATTGATATTGAATAATGATTCTATACATTGTATGGCAACAGCAAAAAAACAAGTTAAAAATACTGAGCTTACCGGAGGGCAGAAAATTGGCATTGGTGTTGGTGTCACCGCCACCATGCTTGCAGCAGTAGGTGGTTATTTTCTCTATGCGTCCAAGGATGCAAAGAAGAACCGCACTAAGGTAGGGAGTTGGATGCTCAAGGCAAAAGCAGAAGTGCTTGAGGGTATTGAGAACACGAAAGAGCTTACCGAGGCTGACTACGACAAGCTCGTTGATGACGTCATGAAGGGATATAAAGCAGCACGAAGTGCAAGCGTCAAAGATCTCGCGGACTTCGCCGGAGAGATGAAGAATCACTGGAAGAAAATTAAAACTGCGGGTCCTGAAAAGAAAGTTTCTATTCCCGTAACGGCAGCAAAGCCAGCAAAAAAAGCAGTCAAGAAAGCAGCTAAGAAATAATCTAAAAAAGCGCTCCTCCTCGGAGCGTTTTTTGATGGTCTATGAGTGCGGTAGAATGGCGGAATGAAACGGTCGTCGTATCTTTTTGTGTTTGTAGTATGCCTCGTGTGTCTTGTGGGGTATCTCAACCGCGATGAGTTTGTAACGCGAGAGCTCCACATGTATGGAAATGCGTACCGGGTGTTGCCTGATGCATTTCTGCACACTGATATCACCGCAGATTCTTTCCTCGTATTCGACGTGCAGAATGGAAAAGAACTTGGTGAAAGAAACCCCACAACGCTCCATGAGATGGCTTCAGTAGTGAAGCTTCTCACTGCCGATACCGCGCTTTCAAGTAGTACCATTGATGCTTCGACCACCATCTCCTGGCGCGCGGTGGCGACAAGTGGCAAGGCAGGACGCTTGGCTTATGGTGAAGAGTATCGCGTGCGTGAACTGGTGTTTCCACTTTTACTTGAATCTTCTAACGATGCAGCTGAGGCCATCGCAGAAGTTGGTGGGCGGAGCTCATTCATCAAAGCAATGAACGCTCGTGCGCGTGACATTGGTATGGCATCCACGACGGTAGTGGACCCTTCAGGCTTGGATCGTGCCAACGCCTCTACCGCTCGTGATTTAAAGGTCTTGCTCCACCATTTATTCCATACGCACCGGCATGTGCTCGACATCACCTCTCTCCGTTCGTATGTAGGGAAGGAGCATGTGTGGCAGAACAATGACCCTGTTTTTTCCTCAGAGGGTTTTGTGGGAGGCAAGCATGGGTATACCGACACTGCAGGGAGAACGATTGCGCTCGTCTATGAGACAACTTTCGGGCCGGGTGATGTGCCTCGTGCAGTGGGCGTAGTCCTCCTTGATACTGACGATATTCGGGGAGATGTCGCGAAGGTGCAAGCGGAGGTCGCCAGAGCGGTAGAGGTAAAACCGCGTATCCCCAACAAGCTTCCATAGACCTGATATACTGTCCGCGTATGGCACCAAAAACAGCAGGAAAAAACAGAGAAGCAGCGCCCCACGTGGCGCTGTACCGCAAATACCGCCCCGGCGCCTTTTCTGAGGTGCGCGGGCAAGAGCATGTAGTGCTGGCACTTGAGGGTGCACTCAAGAAGAACGCTATCCCGCACGCACTGCTTTTTGCAGGTTCGCGCGGGACGGGAAAAACGTCGATAGCGCGTATTTTTGCGCATGAGCTTGGCGCCACAGCCATTGATACATATGAAATAGACGCAGCATCAAACCCCGGTATCGATGATATTCGCGAACTCCGCGAGGCGGTGCATACGTTGCCGTATGAATCTCCCCGCAAGGTGTACATCATCGACGAGGTGCACATGCTTACTAAGGAGGCATTTAACGCACTCCTCAAGACGCTTGAAGAGCCGCCGGCGCATGTGGTGTTTATTCTTGCCACGACTGAAATTGAAAAGCTTCTTGAAACCATTTTGTCGCGCTGCCAGGTATTTCAATTCCGCGCACCAACGGTTGAGATTCTGCGCGGTGCTATTTTAAACGCATCGAAAGGAGAAGGTTTTACCTTAACCGATGACGCGGCCGACCTCATTGCTGTGGCGGCCGACGGCTCATTCCGCGATGCGCTCGGTACGACGGAAAAAGTCATCATGGCTTCAGCTGATAAGAAGGCGAGTGCAGACGAAGTGGCTGCCATCATTGGTGCACCAAAAAAAGCACTGTTACTTTCGGTACTTACCGCACTCCACGAAAAGGATGTACAAAAAGGCATCGCCGCACTTCAGGCAGTGGCCGAGGAGAATCTCGATATGAAAGTGTTTATGCGCATGCTCCTCGAGCGCATGCGTGCCGTGATGCTTTCGCGCCATGCGCCTCTGGACGCAAAACGTCTCTATGCGCGATTTAGCGAAGATGAGGTGACGACAATCTCGAACATCGCGAAAGACCTTAAAACGCCCGTAAATTCAGCAGCGCTGGTGCGTATGATTGAGGCGTCACTGATGACAGGGAAGACTGCTATCCCAACCCTCCCACTCGAGATTGCCATTGTGGAGCTGTGCGCAGGGTAATGCTTGCTCTCAGACAGTATTTTAGGCACAATGCGTGGTGCACTGCAGCGTAGGCACAGACTGCCAGATCGTCTAACGGTAGGACAGAGGCCTTTGAAGCCTTTAATCGGGGTTCGATTCCCTGTCTGGCAACATGAGAAAACACCCGCAAGGGTGTTTTCGATTATGTGGCCAGAAGAATATGCCGGGGGCATATTCGTCAGGGAATCGAAGAGGTTGTCGATAATTTCGACCGAAGGGAGAAACTATCATACAACCTGAACAGGTTCTGTAAGAACCGTTAGTCCTGTCTGGCAACACGACACAA
>JBJOQE010000050.1:0-16283 GCA_046050105.1 Candidatus Parcubacteria bacterium | reverse complement strand
GGCCACAGCGCGGCGCGGGCGTTTCTTCGAGCGTTCAAGCGACTTTGCAAGTTCAAATTTTGCAGCAATATATTTCTCAAATGAGCCGTGCGACTCAATATGTTCGGGAGTGATGTTGGTGAAGACGAGAGCATCGAGGTCAATCCACTTATGGCGATATTGCTTGGCCCCTTCAGAGGTCATTTCGAGAATCACCACTGAGCAGCCAGCATCTACCGCACGGCGCAAGAAGCGCTGCATAAAGAAGCGCCCGGGCATCGTCATTTTGTGGAGGTTGGGTTCGGTTGCTTCACCCACTTTGAAACGAATAGTGCCTGCAACAGCAGTGCGTCGGCCGTCGGCTTCAAAGAGCGCGTTTATAAGTTCAGTGACGGTCGACTTACCTTTGGTGCCCGTGACGCCGATAACCGTAATGTGTCGCGACGGGAAGCGGTACCACACCGCCCCAAGCGTGGTCATAAGGTAGTGATAGAGTGGCCGCACGAGCGCAAAAAGAGGGCGAGGAATGAGTTTTCGAAGATAATAGAGAAGCGTACTCATACACCAGTGCTTGATATATCGAGTATATCGTACCGCTCACTAAATAAAAAACGAGGTACGCTAAGAGCGTTTTCTCCGGGCGTGTGCTACCCCTTGGTCCCCAGCATCTTGAGAGCTTCCTTGATGCGGTCTTTAGTGGAGGTCACCCCAAGGGGCATATCACGCATGACGCGAAGTGCTTCTTCGTTCGTATAGCCAAGTGCTAAGAGTGCGTCGATGAGGTCGTTATCTTCACTTGAGGCTTGCGGGCCAGCACTTGGAGTGACTTTATCTTTCAGTCCCAGAACAATTTTCTCAGCGCTCTTTTTGCCGATACCTGAGAGTTTTGAGAGGTATGTAGCGTCGCCGCGTGAAGCTGCTTCCTCAAGGAGACGCACATCTGCCTGCGAGAGGATGCCGATGGCCGACTTGGGCCCAATACCTGAAAGGCCAATAAGAAGCTCAAACATGTCGCGCTCTTTAAGGGTCACAAAGCCATAGAGTTCTTCGGTATCTTCGCGCACCACGTGGTAGGTGTGGAGCATGACTTCGCTTCCTATGTGGGCCACCACCGCTGCGTTTGTGGCAAGTCGCACCTCATATCCAAGACCGCCCGCTTCGATGATGACTGAACCAGTTTCAGACGATATAAGTGTGCCGCGAATATGCCGTATCATCCCCCCATGATACAAACGAACGGGGGAAGACGCTAATTGCCACAAAGGGAGAAAACCACTTGCCTCGAACTGTTTTATACCGTATAGTAGCCGCACTATGCCAATTACCACATCAGCGAAGAAAGCGCTCCGCGCGTCAAAGCGTAAGCGTGTATACAACCTTCGTCGCAACAATGCGCTTCAGGACACCACCAAGAAGGTGCGCAAGCTCATCGTCGCCGGCAAGAAGGATGAAGCAGCGAAGATGATGCCAGAGGTCTACCAGGCTATCGACAAGGCAGCAAAGCGCGGTGTTATCAAGAAGAACACTGCTTCTCGCACCAAGTCACGCATCGCACAGGCTCTCGGAAAGAAGTAAGCAGCAAGTTTGGAAAAACGCCCGCTTCGACATTTGTCGAAGCGGGCGTTTTTCGTAGCTTCACGTACAATATGCGCATGAAACTCGTCCTCTTCCGTGAAGATCTGCGACTCGATGATAACCCAGCGCTTGTAGCAGCAAGTGCAAGGCATGCGCCACTTCTCTGTGCATATATGCACGACACAACCCCATCGCGCCCGTTGGGCGCGGCGTCCAAGTGGTGGCTCCATCATGCGCTCACCTCACTCTCTGCATCACTTGAAGAGCAGGGAGGTGTGCTTCACATACTTTCAGGTGACCCCGCATTAGAGGTTGCCGCTTTCATAAGAGAGCACGGCATTACTGAGGTGCATATAAACCGCAGGTACGATGTGCACGGAAGAGCGTCTGATGCTGCACTCGCAGCTTTGTGCGAAACACTTCATGTACCACTCCATACTCATGATGGTGGACTTCTCCATGCACCCGAATTGGTGCAGAACAAAAGCGGCACACACTTTAAAGTGTTCACCCCGTTTAAGAACGCCGTCTATGCACTTCCAAAACGGGAGGCACACGCACAGCCGAAGGTGACATTCAAAAAGAGTCAGTCACTCCTTGGTGTGTCCAACCTCAACCTACTCCCCATCATTTCTTGGGACAAAGGTTTTAAGGAGCACTGGCCAGAACCCACTGAAGCAGGAGCACATGCACGTCTCACAGAGTTTCTCGAGGAATCAAGCGCGGTCTATAAAGCGGCGCGCGATATTCCAAGCCGCGAACATACTTCACGACTCTCACCCTATCTCCGCTTTGGGCAAATCTCACCAATTCGGGTATGGCACAGAACACAAGAGTTTATAACTACCCACAAAGGTGCAAGCGAAGGAGCGTGGCACTTTCTTTCAGAGCTCTGCTGGCGTGAGTTTTCGTACCACCTACTTGTAGCAGAAAAAAATGTGGTTACCACACCCATGAAAGAGGAGTTTGCACGGTACCCCTGGCAGCAAAATAAAACGTTCCTCCGTGCATGGCAAAAAGGGGAAACAGGAGTACCCATTGTCGATGCAGGCATGCGACAGCTGTGGCATACAGGATGGATGCACAACCGCGTGCGCATGGTGGTGGCAAGCTATCTCATTAAAAATCTCAATATTTCGTGGCAGGAGGGTGAGGCCTGGTTTTGGGACACGCTTCTGGATGCCGACCCAGCAAGCAACCCCGTCTCGTGGCAATGGGTGGCCGGCTGCGGAATGGACGCGGCGCCTTTTTTCCGTATTTTTAATCCGGTCACCCAAGCAGAAAAGTTTGATGCAGAGGGTACGTACATCAAGACGTGGGTACCAGAACTTGCAAAGCTCGGGGTGCCCGACCTATTTGCACCGTGGGCCGCTGGCCCTATTGCTTTGGCATCTGCTGGTGTCACTCTCGGCGAAACCTATCCAAATCCGCACGTCGATTTAAAAGAGAGTAGAGAGGCTGCACTATTGGCATATAAAACGCTCAAGACATAGCCGTATGCCAAAACCAACATCACCAGTGCGCACAAACCCTGCTCTCTGGGAAGCATGCAAAGAAGAGGCGGTGAAAAGTATGGGCAAGTTTTCTGCGCGCGCTATGCAGCGTGCGGTTGTGCTCTATAAAGAACAGGGCGGCGGGTATGTGGGGGTAAAAAGTGCCAAAAATAGCCTGGTGGCCTGGAATAAGAAGGAGAAAGACAAGAAGCAGGCACGAGAAGAATACTAAGTCGCACGCTACGGTGGTATACTCCTACTCTATGAATTACACCTATCTAAAACCAACACTCCTTGGAGTGTGCGACCAGCTCACCCGCATTATCGAAAAAGGAGAAGCGTATGTGCTAGAAGGCAAAGCAACAGAAGCAGAGCTCATTGAGGCTCGTCTTGCTCCCGACATGTTCCCCTTTGTACGCCAAATACAGATTGCAACCGATAACGCGAAGGGAGGAGTAGCTCGCCTTGCGGGAATGGTGCCGCCGGTGATGGAAGATACCGAGACAACATTCGCAGCGCTTAAGGCACGAGTAGCGGCAACGCGCGCGTTTGTAGAAAGCGTGCCAGAGTCAGCACTTGAAAATGTGGAAGGGAAAACAGTTCGCCTCCACTGGATGCCAGAAGGTATGAACTTCGCTGCTCAAGATTACGCGCAGCTCTATGTGCTCCAAAACACGTTCTTCCATGTGGTCACTGCATACGACATTCTTCGCATGAAGGGAGTGCAGCTTGGGAAGCAAGACTTCATCGGCAAGATTCCGATGCACCAGGCATAAGGCCTACCGAGACTTCCAGACAGTGAGGGTAAGACCGTTCTCTAGTGTGGGAACAAGAAATGTTCCAGAAAACGTGCTCGATGCGAGCGCGTTTTTTGTATCACGCTCAGGGTCGTGGCGACCCTCGTCTGTGAGTTTAAACGTGCCAAAATGAATACCCATTGCTTGCGTGGACTTGAGATCCGCTGCTGCCTGCACCGCTTCTTCGGGGTTCATATGTGCGTCTTTCATAAACCACCGAGGCGCGTATGCGCCGATAGGCAGCAGCGCAAGGTCAAATGGGCCGTACTTTTCTCCGATGTCAGCAAAGTGAGTATCGTACCCGGTGTCACCTGCAAAGTAGATGCGCACGTCCAGAAGCGAAATAACAAACGAGCCCCAGAGGTAGCGGTTGCGGTCACCAATGCCACGCATGGCCCAATGCTTTGCGCGTTCAAGAGTGAGTGAGAGTCCTCTTTCTTCAAAGTTTCGTGTTTCAAAGACATCGAGTTCAATGATGCGTGAAGAAGGGACATTGGCACGTAGAATAAACTGGGCATTATTTTTGGGAACGATGTAGGTTGGTGCAAATCGCTCTTCAATCATGCGAATTGAGGGAACCGAAAGGTGGTCATAGTGCGCATGCGAAATAACTACGTAGTCGAGCTTCGGAATGTTGTGAAGCGGGAGGTACGGGTCGTGATGTCGTGAAGGTCCAGAAAAAGAAAATGGGCTCGCGCGCCTTGAAAATATCGGGTCAGTGATGATGGTGGTTGACGCGCTTTCAAGCAGCACCGTTGCGTGGTTTATAAACGTGGCGCGAACGGACGTAGAGGCCACAAGCGGTTCGTATGAAATGGTGCCGGTGCCATACGGTTCATTCCACGCAACACTCTCGCTCTGCTGCTTTCGCCACTCCCACATATCGCGCCAGTCTTTGTCGCGTATTTCTATTCCCGGCATCACAAAACGGCCATCAACTAAGTGGGCACTCGTGCCGGTATACACACTACCCGTAAGGAGGAAGCGGTTAATGCCATAAGCAACCATAGCAACAAGTGCAATAAACCCCAGAAAACACACCACGACAACTTTCAGAAAAATCATCTCTGTAGTGTACGCGACCGCAAGAAACTCGGCCACTTAAACTTGTGGCGCGCTATAGGCAAAAGAAAAGGGGGCCTTAGGTAGTTAACCGTTCGGGCCCCTTTTCGTCGTGATGTATACAGTATACGCTCTTTTGTGTATACAGCAAGTGCATACCGTATGCGCATGTCGTGCACAGAGTGTGCATAAAATAGATGAGTCTAAAGGCGCCAGGTAGGCAAAATGGCCTGGAGTAGGTATGCTTTGAGGGATATGAATCAACAAACAGCTGCCTATCTCCAGGGTATAGCAAACTACGCCTTTGACACTGCCAGTTCCGAGATGACGTACCGCACCCCATTTCAAAACTATCTCGCTACGATTTTTCCTGAAAGCGAAGGCTTCAAAATCCAACACGACCAGAAAGCCGAGAAAGGGAACAAGCCTGATTTCATCGTGTATCGCGGCATGGTGCCGCTTCTCTATATTGAGGTAAAGAAAGTGGGTGAAGACCTCAACAAAATCGAGAGGTCCTCACAAGCCACACGGTACTTCGGCTACACCAACCTCATCATAAGCGACTACTGTGAGTTTCGTTTCTATCGGAACGGCCAGAGGTATGAAGCAGAGCCAATAACGCTCGCCACGTTTGCACGTGATGGCTTCGTTCCTCATCCAGAACGTGGCGAACGCCTTGCCCGCACGATGCGGGAGTTCGTGGAAAGCCAAAAGGAACCCATTAGGAGCGGGAAGCACTTGGCAAAAATCATGGGCGGTAAGGCGCTCCGTATACGCGAGAACGTGATTGCCTTCCTTGAGAAAGAAGGGACCGACAAAGATGAGCTGGTGAAGATGATGCAGTTCATCAAGGACCACCTCATTGCACAGTTTGAGGTAAAGGACTTTGCCGACATGTATGCCCAAACACTCGTTTACGGTCTCTTTGCAGCGCGCTACAACGATGTTTCGTTGGGCGACTTTAGCCGACAAGAAGCTCGCGGTTTAGTTCCTAAGACAAATCCTTTCCTCCAGCATTTCTTCGACCATATAGCTGGGAGCAGTTTCCCGAAGCGTCTCGAAATAATTGTCGACGAACTTTGTGATGTATTTTCACACGCTGATGTAAAGACGCTCATGGAGGAATACTTCAAGAGCACCACACTTTTTGGAGAGACAACAGAAAGTCCTGACCCCGTTATTCACTTCTATGAAGATTTCCTCCACGAGTATGATTCAGCAAAGAAAATGGAAATGGGTGTTTTCTATACACCACTGCCAGTAGTACGTTTTATCGTCCGCGGCATCGACGATATTCTAAAAAAGGAGTTCGGTATCGCGAAAGGTTTAGCTGATAGTTCAAAAATCACACGCACGCTAGAAACGGTGAACGACAAAGGAAAGGTCATAAAAACCACCGAGGATGTGCACCGTGTGCAGGTGCTCGACTTCGCTGTAGGCACAGGCACCTTCCTGAATGAAACTATTACCCACATACACGAAACCTTCCGTGGCAACGAAGGGAGGTGGAGCGCGTATGTAGAGAGCGACCTGCTCCCACGCCTCCATGGCTTCGAGCTCATGATGGCAAGCTACACTATCGCTCACTTAAAGCTCGCCATGACGCTCACGAAATCGGGCATCACACATTTCGGAAAGCGCCTTGGGGTATATCTCACCAATACACTCGACGAAGCACACAACATTCCTCTCACCCAGAGCATGTTTGGGGCGGTGAGTAGCATTGCACTTGAGAGTAAGCTTGCAAGTGAGGTGAAGAAAGAGCACCCCATCATGGTGGTGATGGGCAACCCGCCATATTCTGGCATTTCACAAAATAAACATTACAGTGCCAACGACGTCTATAAAGTAGAACCTGGAGGGACTAGAAAACTGCAAGAGCGCAAACACTGGCTTGATGACGACTATGTAAAGTTCATTCGTTTTGCGGAGCACATGGTGGAGAAAAACGGTGAGGGCATCATTGGTATGATTTCTGCGCACGGCTACATCGACAACCCCACCTTCCGTGGCATGCGCTGGCACCTGCGCAACACGTTCGATGCTATCTACGTGCTCGACCTCCACGGCAACAGCAACAAGAAAGAAACGTCACCTGACGGAAGCGCCGATGTAAATGTATTCGACATCAAAACTGGTGTAGCAATTATCTTTGGAGTGAAGAAGCGCCGCGAGGGGAAAGATGACACAAAGACAAAGAAGCCCCTTGCCACCATCTTCCAAGCAGACCTCTACGGCAAGCGAGCTGAGAAGTTTGCATCGCTTTCAAAGGAACACATTGAAAGCATTTCCTGGAACACCCTCCCCACGGAAACCGATGTATGGAAAGTGGAGGGAAAGGGGAAGGGTGAGTATGAGAAAGGCTTTTCGGTGGCTGAGTTGTTTCCAAAAAACACGACAGGTATCCTTACGTCACTGGATAAACTCGCTGTGTTTGACACGGAGCAGGAACTAAGAAAAACCACAGAAAAGATTCTTAACTCTGTAAATCCCTACACAGAATTCAATATCAAAGACCAACGAAAAAGTAAGAAAGAAGAGCGGGTTGCGGAATTGCGTGAAGCATCTGGGTATGCTCCTACGCGCATTGCATACAGACCCTTCGACACTCGATATATGTTTTATACACGAAAGACTGAATGTTGGATGAATTCCCCACGTTATCAGACCTTAGGAAGACATTTCTTAGGTTTAGATAATATAGGTTTGGTAATAATGAGGCAGGCATCGGATGCCGATGAATACAATCATGTAATTGTCACAAACCGCATTGTCGATAATCGGTTTTTGTTTAGTGGTAAAGGTATTACACTCATGATCCCCCTCTACCTCTACGAAAACGGCGAGAAGGTAGCGAACCTGGATGATGAGATTGTGAAGGCAATCGAGGGAGTTGTCGGTACGACAACTCCCGAAGATATCCTCGACTACGTGTATGCAGTGCTGCATTCGCCTGCATACCGAGCTAAGTACGGCGAGTTTTTAAAGAGCGACTTCCCGCGTGTGCCTTATCCTGAGAGCAAGGAAACCTTTTGGAAGCTCGTGCCGCTTGGCACGGCGCTCCGCGGGCTGCACCTCCTCACAAGCGGTGAGGTGGATGAGGGAAGTGTCACGTTCCCCATGAGCGGCACCAACACCATCGAGAAAATCTCCTGGAGCAACGAGCGAGTATACATAAACGCCGAGCAATACTTTGCAGGAGTACCGAGAGCAGCATTCGATTTTTACATTGGCGGCTACCAACCCGCACAAAAATGGCTCAAGGATAGAAAGGGCCGCACTCTCACAAACGCCGAGTTCGACCACTACCCCCGCATCATCGCGTCCCTCTCACGTACTATTGAAGTGATGCAGCAGATAGACAAGGTAGCAATATAGGCTCGAACCCAAAAAAACCACCGCATTCTATGCGGTGGTTTTGCATCATTCTAACTCTTGTATACTTATAGGTAATGGCAAAAGTCACAAAGACAAAAGGAGTCGTTATCTACCAGGCCAAGTCTGGGGCAATTGAGTTGCGTACAGATAAGGGTACAGATACCGTGTGGGCAACGCTCGACCAGATGGCAGTGTTATTTGGCCGGGATAAATCAGTGGTTTCTCGTCACCTTAAAAATATCTATAGCGAAGGTGAGCTTATCGAAAGGGCAACTGTTGCAAAAAATGCAACAGTTCAAATTGAGGGAAAGCGTGAGGTTGAGCGTGTCATTGAATACTACAATCTGGACGCAATTATCTCTGTTGGCTATAGAGTGAACTCAAAGACAGCGACGCAGTTCCGCCAATGGGCTACCAAAACACTTCGGGCACACATCACCAAAGGGTACACCTTAAACCCAAAGCGCGTCGGCCATAATTATGAGGAGTTTATGACAGCAGTTGCAAATGTGCAGTCGCTACTCCCTGAACATGTCGTGCTCGACCCAAAAGCGGTGCTTGAACTTATTAAAGAGTTTGCGTCTACCTTTGTGTCACTCGATGCGTACGACAGAGACGCGCTCTTACTCCGCAGTGTAAGTAAGAAGCAGGTAAAGCTCACCGGAGCTGAGCTTGCAGATGCAATAGCAAATCTCAAGGCAGAACTCCTTTCTAAAGGTGAGGCAACGGATATTTTTGCCAACGAACGAGCAGCAGGAAACATTGAAGGCATCGTTGGAAATGTCATACAGTCGTTTGGCGGCAAGGCAGTGTATCCCTCTGTTGAAGAAAAGGCAGCCCACCTCCTATACTTTATGGTGAAGAATCACCCATTCACCGATGGAAACAAACGTTCGGGCGCCTTTGCCTTTGTGTGGTTTCTTCGTAAAGTGGGAGCGAAAGGAAAGAGCAATATTAACCCTGCAGCTCTCACAGCCCTAACGCTCCTCATAGCTGAAAGTGACCCCAAAAAGAAAGACCAGATGGTGGCACTGGTGACCCAGATGCTCTAGAGTGTGCGTGTAGAGACACATCATTGAAACACACATAAAATGCTAAAATCGAAGCATTAATAGCCAAGACCACCAACTGCTCCATGGTAATCATCAACCCGTACATAAACTTCAACGGCAATGCAGAAGAGGCGTTTACTTTCTATAAGTCAGTATTTGGTGGTGAGTTCTCCCACGTAGCGCGCTTTAAGGAGATGGCGAGCGAGGAGTTTCCGGTGCCCCTGCACGAGGAGGAAAAAATTATGCATATCGCACTACCCATTGGCCCAAACACCCTTATGGGGAACGATGTGCCCGAGGCGATGGGCCGGACCAACGAAAACGAGAACAGGAGCAAGATATCGGTAAACTGTGAGAGTAAGGAAGAAGCAGACCGCATATTCACCAGGCTCTCTGAGGGTGGCACCGTGGAGTTTCCTATTGGTGACAGCCCATGGGGTTCATACTTCGGTATGTTCCGCGACAAGTACGGTATTGAGTGGATGGTAGATTTCGAATCAAAAGGGTAACAGTGAGGAAAACGGGCGGGAAGATGAGCTGCCCCACACAAAGGCAAAAGACCGTCGCACATTCGTGCGACGGTCTTTTGCCTCCAGAAAGTCATTGGAGGGTAGCAAACGTGAGTGCAAATACGGTGGCAACCGCAAATGTGCCAAGTGTCTTGAGAAAGAAGGCTACCGCCTCACTCTTTTTGTCTTCTATCAGGAGTGCCACTGGCCTATAGAAAAAGAGAAATGCCATGGTGGCGACAGAGAGCACGAAGAGTGTCATAAAGCCCATGCCGTCCATGAGCGTGTCGGGAGTGTCGTGCCGGAGCTTTTCAATAAAGCGCATAAAGAGCACCACCAGGCCAACATAGGCGAGGGCACCAAGTGCATGTAGATAGGGGTTCCATTGCATACATCTTACAACTCGAGCGCATGCCGTTTCGTGGCAGCTCTTGGCACGCCCCGTACAAAGCGAGCTGCTGCATATGGGTAGGCTCACCTCCATATATTGACACGGGTGGTAAAGAATAGTGCAGGTTAGTTGCATCCTGTTTTCAGGTCTTCATAGACAAACACGGGTATGTGGCAAGGCGTGAGGCGTGTATCATGGATGTATGACACATAGATACAGTAACCCCACAGCGATTGTGATATTCGGTGGCACCGGTAACTTGGCTGAAACCAAATTACTTCCCGCGCTCTTCCATCTATTTATTCAAAAAATGCTCCCGCTCTCATTTACTCTTGTGGGGCTTTCACGACGGGATTTATCGCACGAAGCCTACCAGGATTTTGTACGCAACAGTATTCTTGCAAAATCGCCTGATAGTGACCCCAGCGCATTGCAAGAATTTTGCAATCGCGCGCGCTTTGTGTCAGGTAGTTTTAGTGATGGTCAGTCGTACATTCGCATAAAAGAGGAATTGCTACGATTCGATGCCTCAATTGGGCAATGTACGAGCAAGCTTTTTTATCTTGCGGTGCCACCAGAATATTACCGTGAGATTTTTGAGAACATAAAGCAGAGTGAGGCCATGGCACTGTGCGACGGTATTGGTTCATGGGCGCGCATACTCGTTGAGAAGCCATTCGGGAGCGACCTTAAAACGGCAGAGCATCTCGAGACACAGCTTCAGGAGTCTTTTACGGAAGACCAGGTTTATCGCATCGATCACTATCTTGCTAAAGATGCGATTGAAAATATTATTTCTCTTCGCTTTGCCAACAGTATCTTGGCAGACTCGTGGGATGGTAGTCGTATAGAATCGATTTCAATTAGTCTTTTCGAATCTCAAGATGTCTCTACACGTGGCTCTTTCTACGATGGTATAGGAGCATTGAGAGACGTTGGTCAAAACCACATGCTGCAAATGCTTGCATTGCTCACCATGTCACCTGCTGATGTTCATGATGCTCTGTCAGTACGCAAAAGCCGACTCGCAGCAATACGGTCATTCGTTATGTACGACACCGATGTGCGGATTCGAGGTCAGTATCAGGGATATAAAGAAACCGTAGGTGTACATCCTGAGAGCGATACGGAGACGTACTTTAAAGTGAGTACTCATATTGATAGTGAACTCTGGAAAGACGTTGCAGTGACGCTAGAAGCAGGCAAGGCGCTCCATACGTCACTGACTGAGGCGGTTATCACCTTCAGATCAACCGATCAGTGTATGTGCGCACCGCAACCAGAGATGCATGCCCACCGCAATGTGCTTCGCATATCGTTTTCACCAGAACAAAGTATTCGACTTACCATGTGGGTTAAAGAGCCAGGATTTGATTTTAAGCTTCATGAACGAGAGCTCGTACTTGCAACGCAAGAGGGTGAGGTATTTAGGTCTCCAGAGGCGTATGAGCGCGTGCTGTACGATTGCATCATTGGTGATCAGACACGCTTTGTGAGCGGCGAGGAGGTAGTGGCTGCTTGGAATTTCATCACACCACTACTCGATTCACTCAAACGTGAGCCTCTGCGTGAGTACGCAAAAGGGAGCCATGCACCTATCATCATCACATAATTCTATGACACATATACAACAACACATCGGTTTTATCGGCCTTGGTCGCATGGGTCTTAATATGGCGACACTCTTGGTAGAAAAAGGGTATCGTGTGGTTGGCTATAACCGTAGTGATGCCCCGCGCGCAGAAGCGCAGCGTGCGGGTGTTGAAGTCGTGGCGTCGCTATCATCACTCGTGGAGTCGCTTGCAGCACCCCGTGTGGTCTGGCTTATGGTGCCGAGTGCAGCAGTAACCACGGTGCTTGAGCAGCTTGTGCCGCTACTATCTGCTGGCGACACAGTTATTGATGGCGGTAACAGTTTTTATGTTGATTCTATAGCACGACACCACGCACTCGCTGCAAAAAATATTTCATTCCTCGATTGTGGCACATCAGGAGGTATGAAGGGCGCGCGATATGGAGCCTCTCTTATGGTGGGAGGTGCCAAGGAAATCTTCGAGCGGCATGAGCACATTTTTTCCGCACTTGCAGCACCACATGGGTATGCTCGCGTGGGGAATATGGGTGCTGGCCACTTTGTAAAAATGGTACATAACGGCATCGAGTATGGCATGATGGGCGCGCTTGCAGAAGGTGTGAGTTTGCTCCACGACCATGCACAAAAGTTTGATATCAATCTCACCGCAGTACTGAAGCCATACGAACACGAGAGTATCATTACCAGTAAGTTGGTGACCTGGCTTCGTGAAGCGTTTGATGAGGGACAGATTGACAGTATTAAGGGTGAGGTGCCCCCAGGTGAAACAGAGAGTGAAATGGAGCACATCACGACCCTCGGCCCTGTGAAAGTGCTAGAAGCAGCTCTTGCACAAAGAAAAGAAACACGCATGGCACCTTCTTATATTGGTAAACTGATAGCCGCCATGCGCAATCAGTTTGGTGGACATAAAGTGATACCTACCGAGTAATATGGACTTTGTCTCAAGTCGTGATCCTCGTGCAGAAGCAGCAAAAGCACTTGAAGGCGTACTAGGTACGCATCAGGGAACACCGGTATTGTTACTTGTTTCGGGAGGGTCTGCAATGAGCCTACTCGATGCAGTCGATAGTCGGGTACTTGGTCCGCATCTGACGCTGACGGTACTTGACGAAAGATATCCACTCGATTCCGCATCAAGCAATTTCGCAGCGCTCGAACGCACCAACTTCTACGCACAATGCGTTGGTGCCCGGGTGGTGATTATGAAACAAAGTTTTGCTCGTGATTTTTCTTCATACGCACAAACATTTGCCGCTATGCTCCATGCATGGAGGGTGCAATACCCAGGAGGAGTGGTCATTGCTACGCTTGGTGTCGGGTCCGATGGACATACTGCAGGCATTTTTCCCGATGTGTATCGCGTAATTGACCCCGATGATGCGTGGGTGAGTCGGTACGTGGTACCACCTGAGATAAACCCCTTTATGTACCGTGTCACCGTCAGCAGGTTGTTTTTGGAGCAGGAAGTAGACATCGGTATCTGCTATGTGAGTGGTCAGGACAAATATGACGTGTTGCACACACTCCAGCGTATACCTCCGCCACCCACAACCTTGCCAGCGCATACGTTACAGAAGATGAAAAAGGTAATAGTTTTTACCGACGAAATATACTCACCGAAAAAATAAAGAAGTGCTCATTTGTTCAAAAAAAGTTCGGTTCGAAATTTACAATTAAGTATCGACCGTATTTTTTGAGCCACGTGGAGCGTGGAAAACTTTTTTTGGATTCAGGATTCGAAAAGAGGGAATACCACTTTGTCCGTTTCTTCTGATTCCGAATTTTGCGGAGGATGTGAGAGTCACTTTCGTTACACGAACAGTATCCGTAGCAGATAATTTTGTGGCTACGCCAAAATTATGCGCGCAATGTTTGACCAATTTTTGTTACGACGGTAAGGAGTTATAAAAATAGAAATGCCCTTGTGGTGCGAATCTCACACTGAAGCGTCCCACGCTTCCTTCTCCGCCCCCGAAAAAACCACCCGAAGGTGGTGTTTTTCTACGAGCGGGCGGTCTCGGGCAAGAACCGTGGGCGGTCAAGCCCTGCTTGACCGTTTCGATACTTCTAAGATTTATAAATCGACGCGTCTCGTGCTCATTATTTTAAGCTAAAGCACTGTTTTTTAGTTCTGTATAACGACTAAGTGCATTTGCCTGTAGGTCTGCTTTTTTTGGTATGTCAGCTAGAAATGAATCTACAGCAACTATTAGTGCGGAATTAAAATTAAGAAGTCCAAACGATAGGGTTCCGTTTGTAGTGACTTTCAGTGCTTCATTACCTGGCCAGATACCAGCTTGAAATAAATTCCAGCTATGGACCGAACTGTTTCTGTAGAGTTTATAAATGTCTGCTGCATGAGGTCTATAGTCGTTCGGAAAATAATTTTCGATAAAGAAACGATACCTGTCTCCAACACCGCCATTAAATGAGTAAGCGGCTATTGAATCTACAGCACAAAGTAGTGCCAACAGAACGACGTGACCACGATGAATCAACCCATCATTGACTTGCATGGCATCGTTAATGACGTTGCTTATTTCATCCAACATTGTTTCCTTGATAATGCGGTCGAACGTAACTAAAAAGTCAGCCTCGTACACATCTGGCGACTCTGGCCATGTACTTGGTTGCCACGGCATAAATCCCTCAGGAATAGGTGTGTATTTCATAACCAAAGACTATCAAAAAAGTGACAAAAGTGACACTTTTTGACATTTCTCACAGTAGTAATATTCTGTGAGTATGTTTAGTGAGATTTTAATAGGAGTAACCATAGCTGTAATTTCGGCGGTTATTATCTATAAGCTCGGTCTCAATGGCGGTAGTGCAAAGGTGACTATTCACTCCTCTCGCTCAAATAGCTCAAAGGGTTGGAAATTATGGATAGTCGTTGGCTGGACTTTGGTCGCTGTTGGTATTTATTATGCAGGAACGTATGGGCCAGAGAATGGGCTACAAGATTGGCGTACAGGTTTGGGAATCTCTTCCTTGTTTTTTGGAGTATGTTCAATCTTTCTAGGACGCCTCGGACTTTGGTGGAATAGGTAAACTCATTGTTCTACATATATCCATATTTGAATTTGAAAAATCATGTCGTAGTTTACGGAGAACACTCGTTTGTGTTGAGATTTCCACAGCATTCACGATCTGGATTTTGCTATTAATCGAAACCTGTTCTAACGTAGAGATACAAACGAAGCGAAGTGGGTAACCTCTTAAATTAGGGCTCACGCACAAACCAACGATTGTTGGAGTGCGTGAGCCCTTTTTCGTTTGTGTTAATCACAATAAGCACAACAATCATGCACAACACACAATTAGTCTGGCACACCGAGTCCCGAAAGGTAGATTCACTCCTGCCACATAAGAAGTCACCACGAAAGATTAGCAAGGAGCAATCCGAACGTTTGAAGAAAAGCTTGGAGACGTACGGACTGGTAGAGATACCAGCTATCGACCTAGACGGAACTATCCTCGCAGGACACCAACGTATCAAAGTTCTGCAACTCCTTGGACAGGGCGGTACTGAAATAGACGTCCGAGTACCAAACCGCCAACTCACAATTGAGGAAGCCGAAGCATACCTCATCGGGAGCAATTCGATTCACGGCGACTGGGACTTTGACCTGCTCAAGGACTTTGAGATGGATTTACTCATCGACCTCGGCTTTGACCAAAAAGAACTCGATGACATCTGGAACAAGGAGCTGAAGAAAGAGTTCGACGTTGAGAAAGAGCTAAAGAAAATCACCAAAGCAAAGACGAAGCCTGGAGATATCATCCTTCTTGGCAATAACAAGCTCATCTGTGGTGATTCCACCAAGCCAGAGACACTCGAACGACTCTTCGACAACGAACGAGCCTCAATGATCATGAGTGACCCAATCTATAACATCGCCATCGACTACAACAAAGGCATTGGTGGCAAGCAGTCCTACGGCGGTACCGTAGACGACAGTAAGTCGGACGTTGAATACAAGAACTTCCTCAAGTCGAGTATGGAAGCGGCACTAGCGGTAACGAAACCCGATGCCCACGTCTTCTACTGGTCAGACGAAACATACATCTGGCTTATTCAGACTTTGTACCGTGAACTTGGCATCACTAACAAGCGAGTATGCCTTTGGCTCAAGAACTCACAAAATCCTGTACCGAGCGTAGCGTTCAATAAATGCTATGAGCCGTGTACCTATGGTGTCCGTGGCAATCCGCCACTCGTTAAAGGTGTGACAAAACTCAACGAAGTGATGAACG
Source organism: Candidatus Parcubacteria bacterium (assembly GCA_046050105.1). Lineage (GTDB taxonomy): Bacteria > Patescibacteriota > Minisyncoccia > Phycocordibacterales > UBA918 > JAYQPD01. The sequence continues at coordinate 193 of JBJOQE010000050.1, read as the reverse complement.
CCGACATGACAACAGGCAATGACCTCCTGCAACAAGTTCACGATTTCTTCACCATCTGGCCTGAAGCTCGTTTGTCTTCCAAAGACTACGAGCACTCAACTATGAAACCACCAGCTTTATATGAGAAAGCAATTCGTCGCTGTTCTAAGGCAGGAGACATCATCCTCGATAGCTTTAACGGCTCTGGGAGCAA
>JBJOQE010000049.1:0-4914 GCA_046050105.1 Candidatus Parcubacteria bacterium | reverse complement strand
TTGTGAAGGCGGTGAAGCTCTCCAAGATAACCATGCGTGGTATCAAACAGAATCTCTTCTGGGCGTTCTTCTATAACATCATTGGTATTCCACTTGCAGCAGGAATCTTTTTCCCATTCTTCGGTTGGCTCTTAAGTCCAGTCTTTGCAGGATTTGCGATGGCGTTCTCCAGTGTGTCGGTAGTCGGAAACTCACTTCGTCTTAAAGCTAAGAAACTCTAAGTATGAAAACCTATACATTACACGTCAGTGGTATGCATTGTGCTTCGTGTCCGATGCTCGTTGAAGGAGAACTTTCCGATCTACCTCAGGTGACCCATGCGAAGGCATCGCTCAAACATCACCATGTGGAAGTCTCTGGCGAATTTGGCGAGCTGACACTTGAACAGGTGGCCGAGCAACTTACGGCTGTTACAAAACCCCATGGCTACACCCTCTCACCAGAGAAGCAAAAACACACCGCCAAATGGCATGAGTTTTCAATTGCTATTCCAATAGCATTAGGATTTATTGCCTTCTTCGTCCTTCTCCAAAAATTAGGACTTGTAAACCTCGTGACCACTTCAGAAGTATCGTATGGCACGGCCTTCTTAATTGGCATGATTGCTTCAGTATCGACCTGCATGGCGGTTGTGGGCGGTCTCGTTCTCTCGATGTCTGCTAATTACGCAAAAGAGGGAGACAAGGTACGACCTCAGCTACTCTTCCATGTTGGACGTTTAGTCTCGTTCTTCATTCTTGGTGGTGTCATTGGTGCATTAGGCTCAATGTTCAAGCTTAGTATCGCTGGTACAGCAGTCATGAGTGTCATTGTGGCGATTATTCTGCTTATACTAGGTATCAATCTTCTTGACGTCTTTCCATGGACTAAGAAGTTACAGCCGACGCTGCCACGATTTATTGGGAATCATGTGCAGGGATTGAAAAAAGTAAATCACACCCTGACACCACTACTTCTTGGCATAGCGACATTCTTCTTGCCGTGTGGATTTACCCAGTCCATGCAGATTTATGCCCTCGGGACAGGAAGTTTTATGTCTGGCGCACTGGTAATGTCCGCTTTTGCTCTGGGTACACTCCCAGTACTAGCTCTGCTCTCGTTTAGCTCTCTCGCTATTCACACCAAAGCACGTTCCAGCATATTCTTCAAAACTGCTGGACTCGTTGTCATATTCTTCGGACTCTTCAACTTGCACAACAGTCTTGTGGTCGCAGGTATTATTCCTTCATTAATTAGTTTCTAGTATGAAAACACCAACTATTATCGCCATTATAATCGGAGGAGCGTTTGTGATTGGAGCTTTCGTGCTTTCACAAGGTAAGACGACACCATCAGCTGTCACATCACCTGAAAATAATGTCACTATTGAAAACGGAAAGCAGATTGTAACGATTTCAGCAAAAGGCGGATACTTACCACGTATATCCGAAGCAAAGGCGGATATGCCGACAACACTCAGAGTGGATACAAACGGTACTTTCGACTGCTCTGCTTCGCTCAATATCCCATCTATGAACTATCAGAAAAATCTCCCCGCCACCGGTGTGACCGACATAGAGATTCCAGCTCAAAAAGCAGGAAGTACTTTTGAAGGACTCTGTGGCATGGGAATGTATCGATTCGAGATAGCGTTCAAGTAAATTCTGGCACAACAAAAACAGCTCTATCAGAGCTGTTTTTGTATGCGTCTCGTGCTAGCACGATTTGGCGGAGGGAGTGAGATTCGAACTCACGGTCCGGTTTCCCAGACTCCTGTTTTCAAGACAGGTGCAATCGACCACTCTGCCATCCCTCCAGGTTTTGAGTGTGCGCTGGAGCCAGCGCTCCGCCATAGTACGCAATGATGCGATTTACCGCAACCCCACACATGCTAGTATTACTGTATGCAGCGGTACGAAGTTGAGTGGCATCATGAAGCAGAAAATGGGGAAAAGTCACCCGATTGGTATTGGGTGTTTGGTATTGTGGCGTGCTCCGCAGTAGTTATTGCCTTCCTTTTTGACAACCTGCTCCTCGCTACCATCTTTGGTCTCGGCGCCATTGTGATCATGCTCCTCACCCGCGCCGAGCAAAATACTACTAAGTGCCGCTTGACCCACCAGGATATTGTGGTGAACGACACCGTATACCCACTCCACGACCTCGAGGGGTACCATATCGACGAAAAGCATGGAGCGCCTGTGCTCCGCTTCCGTACCGGTGAGTTTTTGATGCCCGTGGTTATTGTCCATATACCTGAGGAATACATGGAAGAGATAGACATGCTCATGCGGGCGGTGGTGCCCTCAAAACGCATCGACGAGAGCTTCTCGCACCGGGCACTGGAAATTTTTGGAATTTAGGGTATTGTGGAGTTCTTGCGCGCTACTTTGGTGCGCAAGACGAGCATCTTGGGCGGAGTTAGTAGCGCTACTCCGGCGATGCTCGGTATGAGATTGAAAGAACTTAGCGATTCGGCAACGGCTCGCTCCCTGTAAGTAAAGCTTCCGGGAGCTTCGTTCAAACGAATAGTGAAAGCAAGCTTTCACCATCATTCTTGCTCGCTCCACTGATATGTTTCTAAGGGAAACATGGGGGAGCATCATTCGCTCGAAATGAAAATTCCTTTTCATTTCTCACTCATTTCTGCTCCCGTCGTTCAATGGATAGGACGCAAGCTTGCGGAGCCTGTAATATAGGTTCGATTCCTATCGGGAGCACAAGACCACACCAATTGTCGAATCCGCACACAAGGCCACCTAGACAGGTGGCCTTGTTGCATGGTCATACGGGATGTGCTACATTGTAGCTACATCCAGGAAAAAGTATTATGACCACCATCAGCAAATCAGACGTTGTCCGTGCACGCATCGAGCCCAAGGTGAAGCGAGACGCTGAGGGTATCCTGAAGCGTCTCGGCGTATCTCACAGCACGTTCATCAATATGAGTTATCGTGCTGTGGTGGAAGCAAACGGCATTCCCCTTTCGCTTCATGTGCCAAACAAGGAGACAGCCAAGGTGCTCCGTGACGCAAGAAAGCCCGCAAAACGGAAGGGATACGCCAAGGCAGGCTCGGTAAAGGCACTCATTGCAGCGCTCTCGCGCTAATCACTCATGTGTCGTATTGAATACAGTTCGACGTTCAAGAAAGAATACAAACGCTCGATGAAGCGGGGCCACGATATGACGAAGTTTGAAAACGTCATTGAACTTCTTGCGAATGAAAATACTTACGAACTTGACCACACAAGATACGATCGACTTCGTGCTCTTTCTTCGAATCATGCCGTAGGCAGATGAGCGGGGGTCGAGGGTACTTAGCAGAATTGTGCGTAGGAGAAACTCATTGGGAGAGAGTTTCTCTATATGCGTAGTAACTCGTGACCACCTGTGTTCCTTGGAAGTGTACGTTCCTCTAGGGGAAGATTCCTATCGCATGTGCTCCACAAAAAATATCTGCAACCCTACCTTAACCCACCGCTTCTATGTATCTTTTATAATTCTCCAAAATAGCCTGCCACCCTACACGCTGGAGCTCTTCGCTGTTTTCAGTTTCGGGGTCAAAAGTTTCGGTGACCTCGGTACCGCCCGCCACTTCTTCGAAGGAGACCCGAACAGTTCGCCCGTCCTCAAGTGCGTACGTATAGCTGCTACCTTCAACCACATCTCTATACACCCCCTCAAAATCAAAACCCGCCGAGCCATCCTTTGCTTGCATGCGTGATTTAAACTTGCCACCAACCTTGAGGTCGTTTTCAGCGGTCGGACATTCCCAGTCGGGGGAAGCGAAGTTCCAGTTCACGATGTGGGCAGTACTCGTGAAAAAGTTCCAGGCCAGTGCTTTTGTGGCGTTCACAACTACACTCACGGTAATGGTATTCATGGGCAAAGTATAGCAAAAGGCTTGGCGCGGTTGCTCTTCTCTGCGTTCATTGGCACAATGACCTTATGCGATACGTTGGCATCGACTACGGAGATAAAAAAGTGGGCATTGCGCTCGGGAGCGAGGGGGGCACGATGGCCTTCCCCGAGACAGTGCTCAAGAACGATCCGACGCTTTTTGCGGTGGTGCGTGCTTTAGCGAAGGAGTATGGTGATAGGGTAGTTATCGGCGACTCCCGCGCAAATGATGGGAGTGAAAATCCTATAGCCAAAGAGGCGCGTGCCTTTGGCACGCGCCTCGAAGCTGACGGTGTGACCGTCGCCTATGAACCAGAGTTTTATACTTCACGAGAAGCCGAGCGTATCCAGGGTAGAAATAGTATGTCAGACGCATCTGCCGCTGCTATTATGCTTACGAGCTACCTCCGCCGTACTACTCGTTAACCCTATTCATATATACTATGTCCATGATTTCATACGACGATTTTGCAAAGCTCGATATCCGCATCGGCGAGATTAAAACTATTGAGATAGTGGAAGGTGCAGACAAGTTGCTCCGCCTCACTGTAGACGTTGGTGAAGTGCATGCCGACGGCTCACCGTGCGTACGTCAGATTGTGTCGGGCATACGTACCTATTTCGAAGATCCGCAGGTGCTTGTCGGTCGCAAGTGTCCGTTTCTCATCAACCTTGCACCACGAGTGATTCGAGGTTTGGAGAGTCAGGGAATGATTCTCGCTGCATCAACAGAAGAAGGCGGGTTTTCACTCCTTCACCCCTACACCGATATGAAAGTGGGTTCAAAAATTAAATAGCAATGTGTGAGTATCCGCCCCATCTTTCGTCAAAGGTGAGCGTATACTAATGGTAATGGCCAAGTTCCAGTCGACTCTCGACCATTTGTTCCCGCCGCCCACCTACCTCGCTATGCCAGCGGTGGGTGTTGATGTGTCTGACACGTCACTTAAGTATATTCGTTTCGATAAGCATCGCGATGGCGTTGCTCTTGGCGCGTGGGGAGATTTGAAAATACCTGATGGAGTTATTTCTCA
>JBJOQE010000048.1:0-12149 GCA_046050105.1 Candidatus Parcubacteria bacterium | reverse complement strand
GCTTCGCTGCCGCTGCAGGGTCTTCATCAAGTTCCACATGGCCACCAACTGCAAGAAGGGTATGGTACTTCTCGTGCATGCGTAGGAGCACTTTGTTTTCATGCACAATAAATACGTCTGCGGTGTAATCTATTTTTTCGTGAATGTGTGGCATAGGGATACAGTGTAACGCATCGCAAAGATGGGGAGTACTAATGGGTGTATGTGTGGCATATTTGCGTATAGTGGCACAAGAACAGCAACCCCTCTTCTTATTGAAGGGCTTCGCGCTTTGGAATATCGTGGCTACGACTCTGCGGGTATTTTTGTTCCAGGAATTGGCACGGTAAAGGCAGTGGGGCCGATTGCGTCGCTCGCCAAGGCAGTAACCACGCACGGCGGGACTTCAGGGATAGCACACACGAGGTGGGCGACACATGGGGAACCAACCGAAGTGAACGCCCACCCGCACCAGAGCGCAGATGGGCGTGTGATGTTGGTGCATAATGGCATTATCGAAAATTACCGTGAGCTCCGGGCAATGCTCACTGAGAAAGGCCACACCTTTGTGTCCGCTACCGACTCCGAAGTACTCGCACACCTTATCGGCAGTGAGCTCACGAGTTCATCAAGTTTACTTGAAGCGGTGAGGAAGGCACTTTTACAAGCAAAGGGCACCTACGGCATTGCCGCTATGGAGGTGTCACACCCAGACGACATAGTCGTTGCACGCATGGGGAGCCCGCTTGTTATTGGAGTTTCTCCACATGGGAATTTTATAGCGTCAGACCCTTCGGCGCTGGTTGAGCATACGAAAGACGTGGTGTATCTAGAAGATGGTGAGCTTGCACTCATTACGCCTTCGTCATACCACATTGAAACCCTGGAGCGTGAGCCACGCCTCCGAGCTGTAGAGCGCATTGCATGGGACACCGAGCAGGCAAAAAAGCTTGGGTACGACCATTTCATGATGAAGGAAATAATGGAGGGGCCAGAGGTGCTCAGAAATTCAATGCGGGGTCGCATCATTGCTTCACAAGGTTTAGCAAAGCTAGGCGACATAGAAACACATGCACGTGTGCTTGGTGAAGCAGAACGCATCACCATCGTTGGGTGTGGCTCGGCATACTACACCGGGATGGTGGCAAAATATATGCTCGAAAAGTTTGTACGTATTCCGGTGGAGATTGAACTTGCGAGTGAGTTCCGGTACCGGTCGCCAGTCATACAGAAAAATCATGTCGTCATTGCAGTTTCGCAGTCGGGAGAAACTGCAGATACACTTGCTGCAGTGCGTGAAGCAAAGAAACTTGGCGCGTTGACGCTGGGCATAGTGAATGTGGTTGGTTCCACCATCGCCCGCGAGACAGATGCGGGTATCTACAACCATGCGGGCCCTGAAGCGGGCGTTGCTTCCACAAAAGGGTTTCTCTCACAGCTCGTGGTGTTTGGACTTTTCACGCTCTATCTGGCACGTGTGCGCGGCGTCATGAGTCGTGAAGAGGGTGTGGTGCTTGCACATGAGTTTGAGGCACTGCCCGAAAAGCTCCAGCGCGTGCTTCAAGATAAAAATACGATTCAAACCATTGCGACAAAATACGCATTGGCACGCGATTTTCTTTTTGTGGGGCGAACATCACATATGCCCATTGCATACGAAGGTGCACTGAAGTTGAAAGAAGTGTCCTATGTGCATGCAGAAGGCTACGGAGCAGGGGAGATGAAGCACGGCCCTATTGCGATGATAGATGCAGACTTTCCCACTGTGGCGCTTATGCCTAACAACGAAGTGTTTGAAAAAATGGTTTCGAATGTTGAGGAAATTCGTGCTCGCAAAGGGCCAGTGATTGCGGTAACAACCGTGGACGCACCCCATGCTCACGATGTGGCAGACGATGTTATTTGCGTGCCTGCAACACACGAGCTTCTGCAGCCTATACTCTCCACCGTGCCGCTCCAACTCTTTGCATACTATTTTGGCACAGCAAAAGGCTACGACGTTGACCGACCACGCAACCTCGCAAAGTCGGTGACGGTTGAGTGAGTACTGCTTAACCTCTTGCAACTTTCAACCACCGATGAGAAAAAACACTATGATATATCATAGTGTTTTTTCTCGATGCACACAGCGAGAGTGTGAGCGTCAGGGTGTGTTTTTGCGTGCTTCTGCGCGGCGTTTTACCTGCATGGCAAAGAGTGCACCACCACCCGCCATCACGAGCACGCTTGCCGCAAGCAAGAAGCCAATGATGAGTGGGTTTTCGCTCATGTTCATAAGTGAGCCAAACTGCACCAAGATAGCGATGGTAGGCACGGCAACTGCCATTTGTACCAGAAAGAATCTCCAGAAGGGTATTTTGGAAAGTCCTGCAGCATACGCCACTGCTTCCGGCAGGGCAGAGAAAAAGATGCGTGCCTCGATGAGCCCGCGCCAGGAGTCGAGGTAGTCGAGCACATGCGTGAGGTAGCTGCTGTCTTGCATGCCCATCATACGCTCGGCAATTTTTCGCCCAAAAATACGGGAGAGATAAAATGCGACAATGCTTCCAAGCGCATCACCTATGAATGTGTAGATAAAGCCAAACTTAAATCCAAACACCGCACCGGCCATAGGGTAGATAGCAGAGCCTGAAATAGGCGCCACCACAATGGTAGATGCTTTCGCGAGAATGAAAATGATGGGGCCCCATGCGCCGCCTTTTTCCACAAACGCCCGCACTTGGTCGACATCAAAAAACCAAAACAAAATACCCATGCCAATGAGTACGAGGGCAATGCCGAGGCCGTGCTTCGGCATGATGCGGTGTTCCGCATCCTCTTGTGGTGTTTCCATAGGTGATAGTATACCGCACACATGCGGCAACATTCCGGTCTTCTTCTGCGGGCGTCTCGGGTTAAGTACCGGTGCGGTAATGTAAGGGTATTTCAGCGACTTCTTGGTGGATTGTCTGAGGCACTCGGGTCGCTATCCTTATTTCAGATATCCGAGCTTTTTGAACATTATTACCGATGGAGGAACTACATCAATTTCTGAGAGTTTTTCAATCGGAACCCACTCAATCTTCTCATGGCCCTCGGGAATAATAGGTTCCCCGGAAACGTACTCACATTCTAAATCGAGGTAGATAAACTGCTTTTCAATACCGTCATGGTCCTTCTTAGTCTCCGTATCCCAGAAGAAATTCCGCACAAGGGAAACATCAACCCCAGCAAGGCCCTTTATGTATTTCTTAAATGTCTCCCCTGGGTCTTCGCCAGGAACGAACTCTGCTCCAAATGAGTACCATGTTTCCTGATACGGCTCCGAGCCAGCAAACTTCTTCCGCATCAAAACGAAGTTTCCTTTAAGAATATTACCGATGATTAAAATCTTTGTGGGCATAGCGTAATTATAGCTTTTCTATCGAACCTTAGGTACTCGAGTTATGCCGATACTTTATTTTCTTGGCGGAAGAGGAGGGATTCGAACCCTCGATCAGAGTTACCCGATACCGGTTTTCGAAACCGGCGCACTAGACCAACTATGCGACTCTTCCAAGTGTGTCAGGATACAAACTAGCATTTTTTGACTTTTTTCGGTAGTATGTGGCGACTAAGTAGTGTAGCTGTATTACTTAGATGGCCGCAGCAAATGGCTCCATCGTCTAACGGTTATGGCTCGGAAGCGCCCCGCGCTTCCTCGCCCCTATTCACGGGCGAAAAGCGGGGTTCTCTAGGTCATTTCGAAAGAAGAATGGCTCCATCGTCTAACGGTTAGGACGCGGCCCTTTCACGGCTGAAATCGGGGTTCGATTCCCCGTGGAGTCACAAAGACAAAAGGCACCTCTTGAGGTGCCTTTTGCGTGTGGCTCCAAGCAAGGTCTGGGAGACCCTTGCGTCGGGGAATCGAAGGGGTTGTCGACAGATTCGCCCTTAGGGAGAATATGTCATACAACCCGAACAGAATTCGTAGAATTCGATTCCCCATGGAGAAATGGTGGCTGACCCCATTAACTCATTAATCCGAGATTTTATAGGTATTGACGATTTGATAATAGTATGCTTATATATAAATAGTTTAGAGAAGCCAAACCACGAGCGTTTCGTGGAGGGAAGTACACCAAGAACCGAAGGAGACCCCAGACCATGCAAGAAGTAACCGCTTTCGACAAGATCGATCGCAAGTCACCCGAAATCATGACCGCATTGGTCGAGGCTCCCATCTTCAAGAAGCAGGGAAGCGTGCAAGCGCGACCGGCTGTCGAAGGTGAGCAGATCGTCACCAAGCTCGCCAGCGGCGCGGAGGAAACGACCAACACCGCCAAGGCGAACGACTGGGTCATGACGAACCCTTCCGGCGAGCAGTACATCATCGGCAAGGAGAAGTTCTTCGGCCGGTACGAGCCCTCCGATACGGAAGGCGCCTACCAAGCCAAGGGTTACTGCCGCGCGATCCAGAACCCGTTCGGGAAACCGATCGAGATCATGGCTTCGTGGGGCTCGCCTCAGACCGGCGACGAGAACTGCCTGATCGCGGATACCTGCGATGCCGACGGCGAGAATATGGGCGATGAACCCTACCTCATCGACGGCAAGGCGTTCGCCGAGACCTACGCTCCCAAGTAGTAACGTCTCGATCTCGACTTTATGTCGAAACAAAATGAGCCGCCACTTCACAAGAGTGCGTGGCTCAGTTTTTTATATTAAACTCATTAGGAATATCGTATATCGGTGATTGAAGAAATAGGAAATAGGGTCAGCCACCATTAACGCATTGTGCAATCTTTGAATTTGCTACAATCAATCCTATGCAATCTATGAAACCACTTATGGTCGCGGCCGGCGCAGGGTTTTTGATGAGTGTTGTATCACTCGGGATATGGCTTTTCGTGAACGATACACGTGGTGATGTATTTTTTGGGCGAGTGAACACCGTTGCCACTTCCACCATCATGCTTGAGGACAGGCATGGAGGTACGGTGGCAGTGCGTATCGCCACCTCCACCACACTCTCGCGGGGGAAGGAGCCACTTCGTGTGGAGGATATTCGTGTGGGAGATTTCATCCAGGTGACGGGTATGCGTGGTGCGCTTGAGGGAATTGATGCCCAGGCGATTCGCCTCATGAAGGCACCCAAAGACGAACGTAGACAAAAACAATAATGAGTAGGAAACGCATCGTGGGTATACTCGCGCTCCTCGGAACCGCAGCGCTTTCCTTTGCGTTTGTGTTGATACCGAGCGACACACTCATCGCGGCAGTGGGTACAGAGAACGTCTTTCTGTTTATGTACGCGATTGCGTTTCTGGGAAGCATCACCACCTTTGCGAGCATTCCGTACCCGCTCATACTTCTTGGTTTAGCATCGGGAGGTGTGAACCCACTTCAAATTGGCTTGGTTTCGGCGCTTGGTGTCATCACTGCTGATACATTTACTTTTTTCGCTGCGCGGAAGGGCAGCGCGCTCCTCGGAGAGAGGCTTCAGGCATCACTCACACAACTCGCTCTCTATGTGGAGCGGTATCCGCGGCTCGTCACACCAGGCCTTGTACTGTACGGCACACTCTCGCCGCTCTCAAACGATTTTGCCGTCATCTCACTTTCACTGATGCGCTACGCTTACCATCGTGTGGTTCTGCCGCTTGCCGTGGGAAATGTGGTGTATAACGTTGGCATGGCGTACTTCGGGGTCTATGCCTACGACTTTGTGGTCAACTTGCTCTAGAACGTCTTGCATCACAAAAGGAAGGGTGTATCGTTAAGGTATATTCAATAAGACCATTCTATGGATATCAATATTGTTGCTGTGGTGGCCGGTCTTTTAGTATCTTTTATTATAATGAGATTTCAATATGTATTTTATCTGGTTACAGGTATAAACATTCAATCACCAAAAGTATAATTTACCTATGAAAAATAAATCTAAAAGCTTTTTATCTTATTTATGGGAATATCACGACGGTTTTGTTTTTATGACTTCTTTCTATTTACTCATAGGAATTATAGTGATAATTAAATTTTTGTCTGGTCAAACTGTATTTGAAAATAAGAGAATGGATGCAGATGAAATATTTGTATTTTATTTTTTACTAATAATAATACTTTTATACGGATTATTTACTTTTATAAGTGCATATAAAAATTATAAAATGAGTCAGGGACATATCCCTGAAATTTATAGTAAAAATGAGATTAATGAAGCTAGTACTTATCGTGCTGACACGAAGCTTTATTTAGATGTAATTTTGTCAGAAAATCAAGCAAAATTAACTTCTTTCAACAAAATTTTACCACCCGAAAGTTTCTTTAGCACTCCTAGAAAAATTGACTGGGACATGATTAATGAAACCAGAAAGCTTCATGGTGAGCTAGGAGAAGCTTTTGTTTACGATTTAGAAAAAAATTACCTTACAAAAATTGGTCGCTCTGATTTGGCTGAAAAGATGCATCATGTTTCGAAAGAAGGAGATGGACACGGCTATGATATAAAATCATTTTATGAAAATGGGACAGAAAAGTTTATTGAAGTTAAAGCCACCAACGCTTCGTCTGGTTCTGTGTTTAATATTTCAAAAAATGAGTTCAAGTTTTTGCAGACTCATTTAGATAACGCAGTGGTATATCACGTACATGGCGTGAATAATGATTATGAAACTACAGTTACTATATATCCAGCAAGCTCTGTCGTAAATTCACCTGATATATCACCTAGTGGTTATGTGGTGAAGATGTAAATATAGATTTTATGAGCAAACAGCAAGTTATTACCAGTCAATACAAGACTAGTGTCCAAGAGCTTGTGTGGTTGGCGGATACAAATTTTCAAACATGTTCGTCTTTGTACAAAAAGTTAAATCAACAGGATCGTTCTAACTATAATAAATTTGCTCTTCTAACGGCTAACAACGCCTTTGATTCAACGGTCATTATTCTAAGGTCTTTAATTGAATCAACAGATGAAAATGAGTTAAGATTTGAACCTATCATCAAATCATTTACGGCGCATAGCTATGAAAATGATGACTGTGCTTTGAGTCTTAAAGCAAAAGAATATAAAGAAAAGATGGAGTTAGATTATCCAAATCCAAATTGTGATTATTTGATTTCTTTACAAACTTCGAGCCAGCAAGCTGGGGAAGTGATGAAAGAGCTTAATGCTGAAATTGTTAAAAAATGTGGCAGAGCTGATTTTGAAAGACTTAAAAAAGATTTTAAAGACAAAGGTTTTGTTAAGATCCGACATCGTGTTTCTGCTCACAAAAATAAGGATGTGAAATACGTGTCAGAATCTGATTCAATGTGGCTTGCGCCTAAACACATTTCTGACCTTGGAGCGATTTTGAAAGATGCGCGTTTATTATCATATTTTTTATGTGGATGGGAGTTGGTTAACCGGGATGCTAAAGAAGTCACGTCTTCTATGCCGGAATCACTCTTGTAGCCTTCTCGGGCTAGCTCTAAAAGTGGCTGAGTCGGGGAATCGAGTGCCGAGTGGAACGAGGCCGCGAGGCGCGTCCAGAGGACGTTATGAACGAAGTGAATTACGAACCGCGGGATTATTCCCCCTGGAGTTTATGCGTACGACTTTGTGGTTAACTTGCTCTAGGACATCTTGCATCACAAAAGGAAGGGTGTATCGTTAGGGTATATTCGCCTAAGACCATTCTATGGATATCAATATTGTTGCTGTGGTGGCTGCGTCGGTTGCACAGTTTATTATTGGTGGCATTTGGTATATGCCCATCTTCGGCAGGCTATGGGGAGAAATACACGGGCATAATTTACTTTCACCGGAAGAACAGAAGAAAGCAGAAGCAGGTATGGCTCCGTATTTGGCTCTGCAATTTGTGGTTACTGTGGTGACGACGGTGGTGCTCGCAATGTTTTTGTATGCCTTTGGTGGTATGTGGAACCCATACGGCATGGCGGTGTTTATCTGGCTCGGGTTTGTACTCCCCACACAGGTGAGTGCAGTACTCTTCGGTGGTACAAAAAAAGAGTGGATGGTGACCAAAATTGCGATTGCTTCCGGCGGCTCACTTATGTGCCTGCTTGCTGGCGTGTTTGTGCTTGAACTTTTCGGGTAGTACTTAATCTAAAAACATCATATGGCACTCTGGGATAAAATTGGGTCACGAGGAAACGTCGACGATCGACGTGGCTTGAGGAGTGCGGGTGGCCTCAGTATCACCGGTGTGCTGCTCTTAGTGGGTGTGACCTACCTTATGGGTGGCGACCCACTCGCAGTGCTTACCCAGATCGACCCAAGCGCATTTGAGGTGCAGACCACAAGCACTGAAGAAACTGCAGAATTTGCAGGAGAGGATTCATACGAGTTGTTTGTCTCTCAAGTGCTCGGCTCGCTCGATGATATGTGGGCACGTGAGTTTACGAAGTCGGCAAAGATATACCAGAAGAATGAACTCGTGTTGTTTCGCGGCCGCACACAGTCGGCATGTGGTGGTGCAAGTGAGGTTGTGGGCCCGCACTACTGCCCAAACGATGAAAAGATATATCTCGATGAAACATTTTTTAATGAGCTCACGGAACGTCTCGGCGCGAAAGGTGGCGACGTAGCCGAGGCGTACGTGATTGCACATGAAGCAGGACACCACGTGCAGCACCAGCTTGGAACGTTAGACTCGGGCGCAGACTCAATTCAAGTTGAGCTGCAGGCGGACTGTTTTGCAGGTATGTGGGCGCACTCACTGCGTGACCAATCTATTTTTGCACCAGGCGAAATTGCGGAAGCGATGGATGCAGCTGCGTCGGTTGGCGACGACCGCATCCAGGAGCGCATGGAGGGTACGGTGCAACCTGAAACGTGGACGCACGGCTCCTCAGCTGCTCGTGTGGAGGCGTTTACCTTGGGCTATGAAGAGGGAAGTCTCAAGGAGTGCCTTTCATACACAGAGGGACGTTAAGACATAGAACATCATAAAAGCCGCGGCCAAAGGCCGCGGCTTTTATGATGTGATATACGTAGATACCTACACGGTGACGACGAGGTCTTTCATGTCGTGGCGAACCTTCGGCAGTGTTGCGTAGATGTCGCCTTCACCTCGGTGGCCAAGCGCAAAGAGGGCAAGACTTGATGCATTGTGTACCTTAAGGTCAAGAATCGCATCAACTTTTGCAGGGTCGAAACCTTCCATGGGGCAGCTATCCACCTCAAGAAGGGCTGCGGTCTCAAGCATCATGCCAAGGGCGATGTATGCCTGGTGCCCCGCCCACATTGCTTTGCCTTCTTCGCTTCGCGCAAGGATGTCACCTTTCATCATGGATGCAAAACCTGCTAGGTCGGCTACGTTCATACCGCGCACTTCTGCGATGTGTGTAACGTACGCATCGACAAACGCCTCGTTAATGTCGGTGCGGCGCGCGATGACGAAGAGGTCGCCCGCATCGGTTACCTGTGCTTGGTTGAAGGCCGCTTCAGTGCGAAGCTTGGCGCGAACCTCAGGATTCTTCACATGGATAATGCGAAATGGCTGGAGGCCATAGGCGGTAGGGGCCATGCGGCCAGCTTCGAGGATGGTGGTACGTGCTTCGTCTGAAACCTGCGCTCCTACTTTAAAAATCTTTGTAGCGTAGCGCCATGAAAGTTTTGTGATGATGTTGTGCATAAACGGTGATATTAGATGTATAGTTTCATAACTATAGCCTATTAACTATAAAAAGTATAGTTAATAGGCGAAATATACGTGGTGAGGGTAGACACAAACACACCCCGCTTGCGCGGGGTGTGTTTGTTCAAGAGATGCATGGGTGCCATGAGACGACTCACAGCCGATGGCTCGCGAACCGGTACAGCCTATTTCCACCCGTACCGCTTCATGGCCTCCCGTCCTCCTGATTGTTTAGACTCCTTTTCGGTTCGTGGGGCGTATGCCACGCCATGCGATGGAGTTCTCCCATCATGCGTATATCCGGAGACGTACAGCATATGGGTATTCCCAAGCCCATCTATCCGATGAGCCTGGACATATTTTAGTTTTTAGCTCCACGCAGTCAAATGCACCCTATATCGTAGTGACATATTTCCACAGGCATATGGATATTACGTGGCTTAACTACAAGGTGCTGCGGGCGACATAATTTATTCCACTGTATGAGCACAGTTTGTACACACGGTTGTGCACACTCCATGCACAGGAAGTCCACAGGATATCCCAAAATCATGGCAGAAAACGCATTGTTGACACTTTTTAGACGTGTGAGAAAGTAGTCCTAGAACTACTTTGAGTATATTCATACGCCAATAACTCTCTGTGGTTCGAAAAGCTCTACGTTGTGCGAGAGAAACCCGCCTCACGGCGGGTTTCTCTTGTCAAAACAGGTAACTCTGGTACTGTACATGCAGATACAGCTTGCCTAGCCGGTGCGTGGCACATATAACTCCGGCAGTGTACGAGTGAAGCGATAAACCCATCAATGGTCGTAGCACTGGTTGTTCCCTTGATGATTAGTCCTGGCCGGCATGGTCGACTCGGTTGTATTGGATATAAAATATCTGAGACAACTGCTTGGTCATGTTTTCGCTTGAGTGCACCGTGCACCCCCTACGTTAGTGGGGGTTTATTTTTATATGCTTGGGTAAAAAAGCCCCACACTTTTGGTGTGGGGCTTTGTGCACTATTTTGTTTTGAGGTGGACGTAGATGTCTTCGAGGGCCTTCACTGCATCTCCTGACGAAATATTGTTCTGGTGATATTTGATGTTGGTACAGTCGCCTGCAGCCCACACGCCGGGAGTAGAGGTCTGTTGTGTCCAGGGGTCAATTTCCACGCGCTGGTGTGCATCGAGCTTTACTACATCTCCAAGGAAACCGGTATTTGGCAGGAGACCAATCTCGACAAAGATACCACCAACCTTGAGCTCATGCTCTTCACCGGTGAGGGTGTCTTTGTAGGCAAGTCCGGATACAAACTTTTCGCCGTGCACACAGGTCGGTACTGCATTGTTGATAATCCTCATACTGGGATGTTCTTGCAATTTCCCGACAGTCACGGGGTCAGCACGAAATTCTGCACTACGGTTCATCAGAGTGACGCTCTTGGCGTACGCCAGAAGCTGCGCCGCAGTTTCAAAGGCTGCATTGCCGCCGCCAATCACCACTACGTCTTGTCCAGCAAAAATGGGACCATCACAGGTTGCACAGTAGGTGAGGCCTTTATGATCAAGCTCGGCAGCACCGGGGATTTCAAGTTTTCGACGTGAGGAGCCGGTAGTAATAAGTACTGCTTTTGCATCAACTAATTCTCCATTAGACAAGGTTGCCGAAAAACCTTCACTCGATTTTGACACTGCAGTAACACGCACTCCATGCTTGATGATAACCGTATCGCCTGCGTATGCTTTAAGGTGATTTTCAAACGCTTTCGCTAGATCGGCTCCAGGAATGGCTATGGTACCTATCCAGTTTTGGATCTCAGAAGACACAACGCTTTGACCACCCCACTCCTCGGCTACCAGTACTGTTTTAAGCTGTTTGCGTGATGCGTAGACACCCGCAGACACTCCGCCTGGGCCGCCACCAATGATGAGTAGGTCGTACATAGAATGAATTAGTGAATATGGGAAATAATACCATAGTCAGACAAACAGTCTGGGAGACTGTTTGTCGAGGGGTAGCCGTCCCTGGATAAAGTAAAAGAGCGACACCGGGGTCGCTCTTTCTGTTTTATTTCAGTTTAGACCTTCGTAGGAAAGCCGGGAGCCGGTCGCGAGTTGCTAAGTCTTTTTAAAAACGCTGGCACTGCGTCCTACAGACGCTGTTCAGGTTGTATGATATTTTCTCCTTTCGTTCGAAAATATCGACAACCTCTTGCGAAATGCTCCCAGCATTTCTCACCCCACTCCTACGGACTGGGTAGCCGTCCCTCAACAAGGAAAAGAGCGACCTTGGAAGGCATGGACTGGTCCAAGTCACTAAGTCTTGGCAAAAATGCAAGCACGCTCCTTACAGGAACAGTACACCTTGGAACGCGGGAACTGCCTCTTACAGAGGCTGTACACCTTGTCGATATTTTTGTTCGCAAGCTCCAAAAAGTATCAGGCAAGGTCCGCGGTGTCGCTTCCGGCGTCAAAGTTGAAAGAACAAAAGCGAGCACCAGCTCGCTTTTGTTCTATTTCAACTTTGAACGCCTTAGAAAGGCAGGCACCGGTCACGAGTCACTAACAATAATTTA
>JBJOQE010000047.1:0-12941 GCA_046050105.1 Candidatus Parcubacteria bacterium | reverse complement strand
CGATGAGGGAATCGAACCGACAGTGCGGGGCACTGTCGCGCCGAGGGACGAGGTCATTCCCTCAAAATGAAGCAAAGGAACGCGAAAGCGTTCCTTTTGTATTTCATCTCGTTGAAAAAAGAAAAACACCGAGTGTAAACCCGGTGTTGTGTGCTCATGCAACAATTGGATGGTATGCGTCGAGGTAATCCTTGACCGCCTGTATCCTTTTGTCAGAATGTGCCCTGAGCATGGCGGCATGTGCTTCAGACATGCCCCATGCCTGCTGAAGGGAATGGAGTTGCAGATGATTTTTCTGCGATTCCCGGACATTCGATTCCCGGTTCAGAATATATGCAGTATAGAACATCGCATAGAGTTCATCCTGCTCCTTCTTTGGCATGGTGCGCATGCGTTCTGGCAGATTGGCAACTACTGCCGCGACACGTTCTTGCGCTGGTGCATCTGACCAGCCCCCGAAACTTCCTTCTATTCCCATTCTGTATTCCTCCTGTGCTAATACCTTGGCCAATCTACCTCAACTAGGTACGGTGTCAACTATGTACAAACCCCCGCACTACCTCTTCCACTTTGTGGAGCTCCTCAGGGGTGAACCACCGTATATCCTTATTGCGGCGCCAGTACATTCGCTGGCGCTTTGCGTAGCGTTTGATTTCGGTGGTGAGGTCGCGGTCGAACTCCAAGCGCGTAATGTTTTTTTGAAGTAACCTTGCCATATAGCGATACTCAAGGCCCAGGTCTTCCATGCGTTTCCATGAGAGCCCTGCAGCATGCAGGTTTCTGGCCTCATTGAGCATCCCACGTTTCATGCGAGCATGAAGACGCGCTTCAATTTTTCCATCGAGGACCTCCTTTGGTGCATCTATACCTATCCAGAGGACGTCATAGAGAAGGGACGGCGAGGGAAGTGGTGAAGTGCCAATTGCCTCAGCAATCTCCAGCGCACGAATAAGTCGCACCGGGTTTTGCTTGTCGATGTCTTCAGCACGGCGTGGGTCTTTTGCTGCAAGTAGGATTGAGAGCTCTGCAGCAGAAAGCACCTCAAGCTTTTTTCGAAGTGCAGGGTTGGGAGGTACATTGGGGAGACTCATGGCACCCGTAAGTGCGTCTATATAGAACCCCGTACCGCCAGCAATGATAGGAAGCTTTCCTAATTTCGCGATGGACGCTATCGCTTTCCGGCCTTTTTTCACGAAGTCATCCGCAGTGAATACACGTGAGGGCGAAACCACATCAATGAGGTGATGAGGAACTCCTTTCGTTTCTTTCTTGGTAACCTTACCGGTGCCTATATCCAGGCCTTTGTACACTTGCCTCGAATCAGCAGAAATAATCTCACCTTGAAAGGTGCGAGCAAGCTCTACTGCAAGCGCAGTTTTACCTGAAGCGGTGGGCCCCACAATAATGACCACTTTTTGCTTCACCTTCTCCATGCGGGCATCCTAGCACAAAAAAACTCCGGCACAATGCGCCGGAGTACTGCTAAGCCATCTGCATATATTCGGTGATTACTGAATGTTCTTCAGCGGTCACGAGATTCTCTTCTCGATAGAAATCGATGAGCCACTCCATTGTGTAGAGCGACTTGAGTGCCACACCGAACTTTGCAAGTTGTTCCGCGCCACCCTGACCGCGGTCGATGAGCACAAAACAATATGGTGTTTGGAATGTGGCAGCTCGGAGCACATCTAGTGATTCGATCTTTGAATCGGCCTTCGTAATGAGGTCGTCGACTAACGCAAGCTTGTTATCGTCACCACCGGGGAAGGTGCCGACGAAATCAATAAGTCCAGTGACTCTTCGCTGAGCACCACCTTCGCTCTTTGCAAGTTTCACACGCGCGAAGTCCGGTACACCCAGATTCACACGAGCGTATACACACATCTCATCCACTAAGATGTCGCCTGCATGTGGTACCCCTGCAAGCACACGAATGCTCGAATCTGTCTCCATGACGAGGCGCACTAACTCTTCACCGAGCTCACGAAACAATGTTTCCGGCACCCTTCCTCCTTTTGTTCCTGGGGGACGGATATTGAACTTGATGGGTGAGCGCGCCGCATGCGGGTTTGTTTCGTGCAGCTTAAGTGCAAATCCATCCTTGGTATCAAGACATACTGCACCAACGTCAAACAACTGACGAGCGATACTTTCTTTACTGCTCATTCGCCTACTCCTCTGCTTCTTTTGCTAACCCTACACGAGGGGGAAGGTATAGGCAAGAAAAGGCCGACACCAGGAGTGCCGGCTGTACGCAGTATTTCATCATCGAGCGAAGAAGTAATATGACTTCCACCACAGACGTTTCCACAGAGCACCTTGTGTCGTACGGGTATGGTGATTTTCCAGACTTTGCATAGAAGCGGATGCTTCATTGCGCATGTCTTCGAGCCTCTGCTCTCCAATAATGCCAAGGCGTTCTTCGACATAACGTCTCTGAGCCTTGGAATCGTTCGGAAAGCGCATGCGTGCTTCATGGTCGGCGTTTTCACATAGAGCACCCCAGTGCGATGCGGAAATACCCATAAGAACCTCCATCTTTGACTAGAGTAATTATACACCAAGCGCTACGCCATTCACTCCGTTCGTGTGCTGGAGAAGAACAGAGAGTCTGGGAGACTCTCAGTTCGAACTCATTTTTGCCCACATGACTTGCGCGTCCCTTCCAAAGTGCTGGGGATGGGACTTGAACCCATAAGCCTTACGGCATGAGATTTTGAGTCTGTGTGATTGTCTTTTACACAAATGGTGGGCGAGGAGGGACTCGAACCCTCAACCCTTGCGAGACACGATTTTGAGTCGTGCGCGTATACCATTCCGCCACTCGCCCCCCATTTACTTAAAAGACCGGTGTACAATCTCCCAGATTGTACATTACCATTACACTACCTAGCACTTTGGAAACGAATGTTGACAAACAGTCTCTCTCAGCCTGGACAAACAGTCTCCCAGACTGTTTGTCTGCCACGTAAGCTGCTCATGAGTCTATCAGTATTCCACAGCCTTCTCAAATGCTCCCTCGTGGTAGAATCTCCATAACCCTTGTGGAGGCAGTCATGCCGGGTGGGGGTTTATTATATTTCGCGTTTTTACTATGCCATTTGAGAGCAATTCTATTTTTTGGGTAGAGGTTGATAAAATCAGCCCCAACCCGTTCCAGCCACGCCGCGATTTCGACGAGTCACGCCTCCGTGAGCTTGCCGACTCCATTCGCATGTATGGCATCATGCAGCCACTCACGGTGACGCGCCGCGAAATACCGAAAGAAGACGGTGGCCTCACCACCTCCTATGAGCTCATTGCGGGCGAACGTCGTTTGCGTGCTTCAAAGCTTGCAGGGCTTCCGCAAGTGCCCGTCATCATTCGTTCCAGTGAGGAGAGCGACCGCATGAAGCTCGAGCTCGCCATTATTGAAAACTTGCAGCGCGAAGACTTGAATCCGGTAGACCGCGCACTTGCTTTTAAGCAGCTTGCTGAGCAGTTTGAGCTTTCGCACTCACAAGTGGCGCGAAAAGTAGGTCGTTCACGTGAGTATGTTTCAAACACACTCCGCCTGCTTGCACTCCCTGAAGACATCATCTCGTCTATGAAGCGTGGCGAGATTACTGAAGGTCATGGCCGTGCACTCCTCATGCTCTCCACACGTCCAGAAGAACAGAAGACACTCTTCCGTGAAATTATCTTAAAGCGCCTTTCGGTGCGTGAAGTAGAACGCATCTCGCGCCGCATTGCCACCGAGCGCGTGCGCAAAAAGGAGTGGAACATCGACCCTGAGCTTGTGGAGATTGAAAAACAGTTTACCAACACACTCGGCACACGTGTGCAGATTTCACAAACTGATTTCGGTGGCAAACTTACCATCGACTATTTTTCGCAAGAAGATCTGCGAAAGATTCTCGACGTTATCGCTGAAGGAAAGCAGCACGTAGTGGATTCCAGTTTTGCCGTGCCCGATATTCCTCGAAGCATGATGCAGCAGGAGGTGGTGCCGGTAGTCGCTCCTGCAATACCGCTTATGGTACCCGAGCCCAGAGTGCTCGGAGATGCGCAGAGAGAAGTAGTTGAGGCACCCGTGGCGCCTGTATTTGAGGCAGAAGCGCCTGTGCACGCCTCTCTGAGACCCCATGTGGAGGCGATGGTGCACGCGCCACACACTGTACCCACTGAGGTGACGACCGAGCTCGCGCAACTTTCTGGTGTATCACTTGATGCTGCACCACAAGAAAGCGTTGCCGCGTTGGTACGCGAAGAGGTGGGAGAGACGACACTACAAGAATCCGTGGATAGCCCCACCGACGACCGCACCCACGCAGAGCAAATTGAGGTAGAAAAAAAAGATATTGCTGAAGATCCAGATCTCTACGCGGTGAAAAATTTTTCGCTCTAGCGCGCATAATCGGCGACTGAGCATGAGCAAAGAAAACCTCAGGTATACCTGAGGTTTTCTTTGCTCTGGCGGACTGTTACGTTTCTGGCCGTTCAATTCCTTGCATGCCGAGGGCGCTCCGTATGCGGCGTTGCGCCATGGAGGTTTTGGCAAAGTCGAGCCACTTTGCGGTGGGCTTTGATGATTTCTTGGTGATGATATCTAGGATATCGCCGTTATGAAGCTCAGTGTCGAGTGAGACGAGTTTGTTATTCACCTTAGCACCCTGGATGTGGTCGCCGATATCGGAGTGGATGGCATAGGCGAAATCAATGGGGGAGGCAGCGATGGGGAGGTCGATAACGTCACCTTGGGGGGTAAATACAAAGATGCGGTGCATAAAGAAGTCTTGCTTCAAGTCATTCATGAAGTCGTGAGCCGCGCCTTCTTTATGTGCTTCGGCAATCTCTTGAATCCACCGGGGCACCTGGTCTTTGCCGTATCCAGAGTTTTTATGCTGGTCGGCGAGCTCGGTTTTTTTACTCTTCCACGAGAATGGTTTGAACAGTGATGGGATAAGCGAACTGACCCACATGCGGTTTTGGCTGTGGCTCAAGCTGGTATCATTCTGGTGTTCCTTGTATGAAAGATGTGAAGCGACACCAAACTCGCTTTCACGATGCATGTTCTCGGTGCGAATCTGCACCTCCATAATTTCTTGGTTGCCCGTGATGACGGTGGTATGGAGCGACTGGTAGCCGTTCGGCTTAGGAAAGGCAATGTAGTCTTTGACACGACGGGGGAGCGGGCGCCACAGTGCATGCACAATGCCCAATATGCGATAGCAGTCCTCCACCGTGGGTACAATCACGCGGATAGCCAGCAAGTCATGCACTTGGTCTGGGTCGAATCCTTTTCGTGCCAGCTTGGTATAGAGGCTATAGGTGCCCTTTATGCGGGAGTGAGTCTTCCACCCCGTGACTTTTTCTTCCGCCAGTCGCTTACGTAAGGTGTTCTGTGCCTTTTCCAGCTGCTCCTCGGCGTGCTTCATGTGTGGACGCACGATCTCCATCGTCTTCTTGTGTTCGGTAGGGAGCACGTAAGGAAACGCCAAGTCTTCAAGCTCTTTGCGAATACGGCCCATACCCAAACGGTGTGCCACGGGAACGTAAATCTCGAGTGTTTCGCGCGCGATGCGCAAGCGCTTCTCCTTGGGCACATGCTCGAGTGTTTGCATGTTGTGGAGGCGGTCCACGAGCTTAATGATGAGTACGCGAATATCTTCAGATGTCGCTACAAAGAGCTTCCGGAGACTTTCATTGTGCCTATCGGCACCGTGGTAACGCACACTCCCGAGTTTGGTGACGCCCTCAACCAAGAACAGTACTTCATCGCCGAAGGCTTCACGCACATCATCGCGAGTGACCTTCGTGTCTTCAATGGTGTCATGAAGCAGTCCTGCAGCGACAGTTTTGGCGCCCATGCCCATTTCGGCCAATTGTACCGCTACTGCCTCGAGGTGTGAGATATACGGTTCACCTGAAAAGCGTGTATGGCCCTCGTGGGCACGCTTTGCAAACTCATACGCGCGTGTGACGAGTACTCGATCGTCTTTCTCGGATGAGGCGAGTGCAGAGAGAATGTGTGTGAGACGTTCCATAGAGTCTCATTGTATGGTGCAGCGAGAGGGAACGCAAAGCATGTGGTTGCAGAGCACCGTCTGCTTTTGTATGCTCATCTGGGGAAAGTGAGGTTTTATGGACGAAGTGAAAAAACAGATGTGTGCCTTTTGCCGTACAATGGTGACCACGAGGTGTTCACGGTATACCATGCACAAGTGCCCGGTGTTTAAAGCGAGTGTCGGTATGGGATATACAGAAGGTCCCGCTCCCGACAACTTTGCTGCACGCAGGCCACATATCGGCTGGGGGAGCGGCAAGGGTCGACCATAACCAAAACTCGCACCAATGTGCGAGTTTTTTCTATTTCATGAGGGCAAGAGCGTCTTCCACCGTGAAGGCGTCGAGGTCAGTATCTGGTGCGACAGTGAACCGCTTGAATCCACGCTTCAGATATTTTCCTGATTTTGATTCGTACACACAAATCATCTTCTTGGTTTTCGGATGGAGGCCCACTTCTTTAATCATCTTTTCACCTTTGCGGCCTGGCTTCGGTGTTGCCAGAATTTCCACAGCGCGTGCAAGGACAATAGTATACGGGTCGTCACCCTTTTTAAGCGAACGAAATTCGCCGTTGTAGGCAAGGTAGGGGCCAAAGCGGCCGATGTTGGCCATGATGTCAGTATTTGTGTCCGGATGCACGCCCACAATGCGTGGAAGCGAAAGGTAATGGAGCGCAAGCGGAAGGGTAACATCAGACGGTGATACACCCTTAGGAATCGACGCGCGGCGCGGCTTTACAGGTTCTGGATCGCCTTTTTTCCTTCGTCCTTTCGGTTTTTCTGGTGTGACGCCTTCTTGTACATACGGGCCAAACTTTCCATTCAGCACAAACACCGGAAGTCCCGACGTAGGGTGAAAACCGATAGGGTCGTCTGCTTTGATTTCACTGCCGTCAATAAGGCGGGAGCCATCACAGTCGGGGAAGCGACCACATGAGAGGAACTTTCCACTTCTGCCGAGCTTCACCACCATTTCTGCGCCACACTTTGGGCAGGGGAATTCTTTCGGCGCGTCGCCAAGAGTGGTGAGCTTTTCAATATTCTCCTTTGAAGTCACATGTGCGTGGAAGGGGGTATAAAACTCCTTGAGAGTTTCCTCGTACTCGTGTGTACCATTTGCGATACCATCGAGCTTGTCTTCCATTTCACTGGTGAATGTGTCGCTGATGTACTCAGTAAAATTGTCTTCCAAGAATGACGAGACGACGTCGCCGGTGTCGGTAGGGCGAAGGGTGCGGCCGTCTTTTTCCACATAGCCTCGCGCCACAATGGTGTTCATAATAGATGCGTACGTCGATGGGCGCCCAATGCCGCGACGCTCCAGCTCTTTGATGAGACCTGCTTCCGTGTAGCGAGACGGCGGTTGTGTTTGCTTTTCCTCGGCGTTCATTGACACAAGTGAGAGTGTGTCGCCCACCGCAAGTTTGGGCACTTCCGTGTCTTCGCCTTTTGCACCACTGTCGACCACAAGCCAACCATCAAACAGCGTGCGCGAGCCGTTTGCGGTAAAGAGGGGAATGGCAGCCTCGCTCCCTTGTGGTGTTGCCGTTACTTCGATACGTGTCTTCTTCTGCTTTGCGTCCGCCATTTGTGACGCAACGGTGCGCCGCCAAATAAGCTCATACAAACGATGTTCGTCGTCGGTTGCACCTGCGCTGCGGGTGCCAGCATGTGTGGGACGAATGGCTTCGTGTGCCTCCTGAGCCGACTTAGAGCTTGTCTTCCACTTGCGGATCATGAGGTAGTCTTTCCCGTGTTCCTTTTCAATGAGGCGGCCAATTTCACCAAGTGCGACCGAGGAAAGATTCACACTGTCGGTACGCATGTAGGTAATATGACCTGCTTCATACAGCTTCTGCGCAGCGCGCATGGTACGTGAAGGAGAGAAGCCAAGGCGTGTAGAAGCAGCTTGCTGGAGCGTAGAGGTGGTAAATGGCGGGCGTGGGCTACGCTTCTGCTCCGTCTCCACGACGTCAGATACATTCCATGCTGCAGATTTTCCTACCGCCAAGATGCGGTCGGCCTCATCCTTTTCACGCGGTTCGACTGCACAGGTAAGGGGTAGCGCAGTTTTTTGTGGCGTAGTTGTTTCTGCGGTGATGGCAAAATAGGTCTCTGGAATAAAGGCACGTATTTCGCGCTCACGTTCCATCACAATACGCACGGCAGGCGACTGCACACGACCAGCAGAAAGGCCGTAGCGAACCTTTTTCCATATGAGCCCCGAGAGGTCGTAGCCCACCAGACGGTCGAGTACGCGGCGCGCTTCTTGTGCCTTACGCAAGTTTTGGTCGATATCGCGCGCATGGGTAAGCGCTTCCTTCACCGCACCTTCAGTGATTTCGTGAAAAACAATACGCGAGAAGTGCTTGTTGTCTTTCTTTAAGAGCTCGGCAATGTGCCAGGCAATAGCTTCACCTTCGCGGTCGGGGTCGGTGGCGAGAAGGACTTTAGAGGCTTTTTTTGCAGATGCACGGAGCTCAGCAATGACTGCCGTCTTATCTTTGGAGATCTCGTAGTGCGGCACAAAGCCGCCCTCAATATCGATAGCTTTGGTGTTGGTTTTGGGGAGGTCGCGTACATGACCCACCGACGCTTTCACTTCAAAACCCGCACCAAGATATTTCTTGATGGTTTTTGCTTTCGAGGGTGATTCTACGATAACGAGTGTACTCATATATATATGGTGCTATCAATGAATACTAAGGAATGGCAGGTGTGTCAACTCATAGCAACGTACAGAGATGAAAAAAACTCACACCGTACGGTGTGAGTTTTGTTAGCGGTTTCGGTTAACGAACTTATTTTGCCAATACCGCGGGGACC
The DNA here is from genome assembly GCA_046050105.1 of Candidatus Parcubacteria bacterium. Classification (GTDB taxonomy): domain Bacteria; phylum Patescibacteriota; class Minisyncoccia; order Phycocordibacterales; family UBA918; genus JAYQPD01. Next base: position 4,068 of record JBJOQE010000047.1, on the reverse strand, counting down.
GCCCTGGCTCCTGTGGTTCAGCTTTCACACTACCTCAGTAGGCGTCACGTGCTCTGCCGGTTCGCTGGAGTCTCAGGTGACATCACGCCGGACGGTAACGACCGGAAGGGAGGGAACACCGTTTTTTCGCGTTGCGCGCACTGCCACGGCGCGTGCAACAAGACGTAGTCGATGCACTTTGCCGAGCACTGCATTTTCGGTGATGCGTGCGTCATATTCTGTGGAGAGTATGACCGCAATCTGTTTCGCACTCACTTCTGGTTTTTGGTTCCAGAGCTCGGTGAGTCGCATGCGAGATCCGGGAAATGAACTCCATCTGAAGTTTTGCGTCATTGGAAACTCCTCTGTGTATCTTTCTGCATTTAAGCAGAATGTGCTCGTAGGTGCAATAACTACGCGCGACGCAGGATGCCGCCCATATCTTCTACCACTCCCTTGATTTCAAGCATTGAAATAAGTACGCTCGCGTGGGCCGTGTGAAGGTTGAGGCGAGATGCTACTGCGTCGCGCGAGAGTGGTTCTGCAAGGAGCTCATAGATACGGCGTTCTTCTACACTCAAGGGTGCGGTGATTGTGGTCTCTTCTGATGGTCGCTCAAAGCCGAGTGCTTCGAGTAATTCTGCTGCGGTGGTGATGGGTGTGGCACCAAGACGCATGAGCATGGCAGGACCTTTGCTTCCTTCAGAAAAAATAGAGCCCGGCACGGTAAGTACATCGCGGTTGTACTCGGTTGCAAGACGAGAGGTGATGAGTGTGCCCGAGCGTGTGCGCGCCTCAACTACCAAGACTGCATGTGACATACCCGCCATGATGCGGTTGCGTGCAGGAAAGCTCCAGGGTGTTGCGGTGAATGTTGGTTCAAATTCAGACAGGAGCCCGCCGCCTTGTTCAAGAATGCGTTTGGCGAGACGTTGGTGACGCGCAGGATAGATCACCGTATCGTCAATGCCAGAGCCAGGTACCGAAACGGTGTGCAGCCCAACATCAAGCGCTGCTTCGTGCGCTAGTGCGTCAATGCCGAGTGCTAGGCCTGAAACAATCGTGATGGGATAGCCTTTGAGGCCTCCAATGAGTTTCTTCACGACATCGCGTCCGTAGCTTGAGACTGCCCGCGAACCCACTACTGCGAGTATCTGCTGCGAGGTGGGCGGCAGTACACCACGCGCATACAGCTTTTTTGGTGCATCAGGTATTTCATGAATGAGCCACGGCCACTCTTTTTTGTCGAGCTCACGGATGGGAAAGTTTACTTGCTCCATGGCAAAAGTGTAGCACCTAGGCTGTAAATGACTACAGAGCGCAGAAACACCAGGAAGACACAGGGGTAGGGCGGCTGTCGTTTCACCAATGGTTTTCATGTATAATCAACAGCACAGCAGCAGAATACGAAATAGCAATCTTTCACATGCTCGACATTAAATTCATTCGCGAAAACCTCGATCTCGTCAAAATAGGCGTACTTAAAAAACGTCTCAAGGTTGACCTTGACGGTCTCATGACATACGACGAAAAGCGTCGCACACTCCTGACCTCAATGGAGGGTAAGAAAGCAGAGCAAAACCGCTATTCACAAGAGATTGTGAATGCGAAAGATGATATTTCCCGCAACCAGCTCATTGCTGAGATGAAGCTTCTTAAGGAAGAGATTGCAAAAGAAGAGGAAGAGCTCAAGCTCGTGATGACAGAGTGGCAGAAGATTATGCTCCAGGTACCAAATGTGCCGGATATTTCTGTGCCGGACGGAGAAGATGATAGTGGCAATAAAGAAGTGCGTACGTGGGGTGATATTCCACAATTTTCGTTTACACCGCGCACGCATGTGGACTTGATGACGCTCCACGGTATGGCCGATTTTGAACGTGGCACAAAAGTAGCAGGATTTCGTGGATATTTCCTGAAAGGGAATGGTGCACGTTTGCTTTCTGCGCTCACGCGGTTTGTAGAAGACCAATTTCACGCAAAGAGCGACTTTACGCCACTGTTTGCGCCATCACTTGTGCGTCGTGAAGCGTTTATGGGAACGGGCTATCTTCCGCAGTCAGAAGAAGATCTCTATAAGACGCAAGACGGCGAGTATCTTGCCGGCACTGCCGAAGTGGCCACCATGGGCTACTTTATGGATGAGGTCATAGATAAAAAGGATTTGCCGCTCAAGTTCTTTTCTTTCTCACCATGCTTCCGTCGCGAAGCAGGGAGTCACGGCAAAGACACGAAAGGACTCTTCCGTGTGCACGAGTTTATGAAGTTTGAGCAAGTGGTGCTCTGTGAAGCAAATCATGCGGAGTCGGTACGTCTCCATGAAGAATTGACCGAAAACTCAGAATCGCTGCTTCAGGCACTTGGGCTTCCGTATCATGTGGTGGTCAACTGTGGTGGCGACCTGGGCTTAGGGCAAGTAAAGAAGTATGACATCGAAGCGTGGATGCCTTCAGAGCAGCGCTATCGCGAGACGCATTCCTCTTCCTACTTCCACGACTTCCAAACCCGCCGCCTCAACATTCGCTATCGCGACGAAGGTGGGGTGATGCGATTTGCACATTCACTCAACAACACCGCACTCGCCATGCCACGTGTGCTCTGCCAGGTGGTGGAGAACTATCAAAACGAAGATGGTTCCATTACGGTACCTGAAGTGCTCCGCCCGTATTTGAGTGGCATGACCACCTTTGTGCCTCCGGTGCGCGCATAACGTTTTCCTATGGCGCTTGGGAAACGAAAACCATTTCATACACCGCACCGCAAACGCAGGATTTTTTGGCACCGCATTACCATCGGTGCCACCACGATGATCATACTGACATGTGTGTATGCGCTGGTGTTTTACGGCGTACGCACACCGTTCTTGCAAGTTGATGGGGTGATTGTGCGTGGGCTCGAAACGGTGCCCGAAACATTGGTGCGCGAGCGCGCTAACACACTCCTTGCTGGAGCGTATTTTGGGTTTGTGCCGCGCCGATTCAAACCGTTTGCACCGGCAGAAGAGATACAAGAGACTATTGAACAACTTCCGCGTGTCGCTCTTGCAACCGTGACGACCGAGGGAAGTACACTTGTGGTGACTGTGGCCGAACACGTGCCTGATATGCTGTGGTGTGAGACTGCATCTGCGACAAGTTCGTGTGTGTATGTCGATAAAAGGGGTGTGGCGTATGAACGGGCACCGATGCTCGATGGTTCGAGTTTGATGCGCTTTGTCTCACCAGGCACACCGCCAGTGGTCGGCTCCTCACTGCTTGATGATCGCATCAGAACACTGCTGATTGATATTGCACACATACTTGACGAGCGACACGATTTTCGCGTATCGCGCATCGAGTACGGTCAATCGGGCGATGCGTCGCTCTTCCTCGTTAAAGGAGGGGTCGTGATGATGAGTACTGCTGGCGACCTCACCTCGACCTATGCAAACCTTGCTTCAGTGTTTGAGGTAGAGGAATATGCGCACCTGAAACCAGGTCAGTTTGAGTATATTGATATGCGCTTTGGCAACAAAGTATTTGTGCAAAAAGAGAAACCTGTTGCCACTACTTCCGCTTCAACTACTTCCGTGGCAGAATAGCCGCCTCTCTATGACGTTTTGGAACTCACTCAAGAAACCCTTCTTTGTAGTTGCGCCTATGGCGGACGTCACCGACCCTGCCTTTCGCCGCATGATTGCAAAGTATAGCGCACACAAGAGGAGTGATGGCACCATTGGTGGGCCTGATGTGATGTGGACGGAGTTTGTCTCGGCCGATGGGCTTGCTCGGGCTCCAGAAGAGGGGAGGAAAAAGCTGATGGCAGACCTTATCTATGGCGAGGAAGAGCGACCGATAGTGGCGCAGTTATTTTCCTCAAACCCGCTCTACATGGAGCAGGCAGCGCATCTCTGCCGCGAGCTTGGGTTTGATGGTGTAGACATCAACATGGGATGCCCCGACAACTCGATTGAAAAACAAGGAGCAGGTGCCGCACACATAAAAAGCCACGAGCATGCGGTGGAAGTGATTCGTGCTGCAATGGAGGGAGCAGGACACCACGCGGGGGGTATTCCGGTTTCAGTGAAAACACGACTCGGGTACAACACCG
>JBJOQE010000046.1:0-3506 GCA_046050105.1 Candidatus Parcubacteria bacterium | reverse complement strand
GAGCATGCGCACATACTCTTGAACCGACATATATCCCATTTGATCGGGGATACCACGGTCATGAATGAGAAGTGGTTTTTGAAACCCATAACGCACAATGGCGGCACGTGCGATTGTCTCGTCGGCGATACTCTTTTCGAGAATGGTTTGCTGAAAGAATGGCGATTGCGGGCTAAAACCAGCACTGATGACCTGGGTTGCTGCCTCGTGGACCAGAATGGGTTGGTACCCACGTTCTTGTGTCCTGGCAACGACCTTGGACAGTACGGTTGTTTTGCCGCCACAGGGGCCGCCCGAAATAACGATGCTTGGGACACGTGTATGTGTATCTTGTGTACTCACGATGAGTCTCCTTTGTGATGAACTCCCTATACACCCTACCTTATACGTGTGCGGACGCCAGTTGCGTCGGAGGTAAGCCCGTGGTAGAGTGTGGCGCAATTCAAATTACTTATGAAAACGGCAGTCAAAACCTCAATAAAAGTTTCCCCGGTCAACATGGACGAGCGCGCAGCGCTTGGCATTGCTTCGGGCGACACAGTAAAAGTGCACCAGAAGATTGAAGATAAGGGTAAGACTCGCATCCAGATTTTCGAAGGTCTCGTACTTGGCTGTAAGCATGGCACCACCTCAGGTTCTACCTTTACCGTTCGTAAGGTGGTAGATGGTATTGGTGTCGAGAAGATTTTCCCACTCTACTCTCCACTCATCGACAAGATTGAGATTGTTCGCCGCTCTAAGGTGCGCCGTGCAAAGCTCTACCACATCCGTGAGAAGGTGGCCCGCGACATCAAGCGCCAGATGCGCCGTATGAAGCTCATGGACCTCTCTACTGAGTCTGAGATGGAACAGAAGACCAAGGCAGACGCAGCATCGAAGGCCGCAGCCGAGGCAGCAACTGCAGAAGTTGCCGCATAAGCTCCCCCAAACAGATACCAAGAAAACGAGCACACAGTGCTCGTTTTCTTGAAATAACGCACAAGTTCGTGCATAATGCACTTCGCGCCCAGGTGGCGAAATTGGTAGACGCACTACCTTGAGGTGGTAGCGCCCGCAAGGGCATGCTGGTTCGAGTCCAGTCTTGGGCACACAGATGCAAAAAAGACCCCACCCTGGGGTCTTTTTTGCATCTGTGTCTGCTATCATTTCATCATGTTCACTCTATTTCAGAAGCGTCGCCACTCGTATGGGGTTATCCCGCTCCGTATGAAGGAGGGTGTAATCGAATGCCTCCTTATAGACCAGAAAGATGTGCATAAACCTGACGCCCCCTACTGGACCTTTCCTAAGGGGACACCAGAAGAAGGGGAGACGGGACTTGAGACAGCAAGGCGAGAAACAAAAGAGGAGACGGGTATAGACTGCACTATGGTAGATGAGATTTTCGTATATGATGATCACTATACGTTCACCGCAGGATTCACGCGTATTGAAAAAACAGTCACCTACTTTGTGGGAAGAGCAGATGTCGCTGAGGTGTGTGTGCAGGAGGCTGAAGTGCGGAGCTCGCAGTGGTTGCCGCTTCAAGCTGCAAGAGAAAAACTTTCACACGATCGTGCAAGGCTTATTGTAGACGCTATAGTGGCACATCTTCCTCACTCTCGACTTTTCACTTAAAAATAGCTATAAATAGGGCCGGCGTATTATACATGGCGACTATAGTTTAGTGGTAAAACCTCGGTTTGTGGAGCCGAAGTTCTGGGTTCGATTCCCAGTAGTCGCCCAGATCAGCCAGCCGGAATGCGATAGCGTTCCGGCTGTTGCTGTTTCAGACGCGACATATTTGCAAACATGCTTTTAGTAAGGCACTATGGCCCTTAGATTTTGTTTTCAAAGAGGAGAAGTAGAAATGAAAAATGAATGTATTGCTGAAGGCGTTGTGGAGGCGCTCGCCATAGATGGAAAAGAGGCAGAGCTCATTCACTTTTCAATGGATGGCCCACGCGGCGACGTGCATGCGTCACGCACACGGAAGCTCTCTGGTCACGACGGTGCGTATATTCGCACATCAGCACTTACCAAAGGAGATTTCGTTCTCAACTGGCGCTCATGGACAGGGCTTGCAACAGAAGAGGTGATAGATATTTCCACAGCACTTGCTAAGGCAGTTCCTGTTGGCGCTCTGCTTGAAAACATTCGCATTTCAGGTGTGCCACATTTTTCACAACTTGCGCCGACAACTCGACTTGTATTCCCAAGGCGCGCAGAGCAGCAAGTGATCCTTGCGGTATGGGAGGAGAATGGGCCTTGCAAGACAGTGGGTGAGCGCCTTCGTGCGTATCATAACGCGCCACAAGGCATGATTGCCGACTTTATCAAAGCAGCGAATGGCAAACGCGGCGTAATGGGTTTGGTGCTTTCGCCCGGTATAGTGATGAAGGGAGATGCAGTGCGTGTGTATCCGCCGGTCACATAACACAAACGCCGCTTCATGTATGAAGCGGCGTTTTTTGTGTACGCTCGTTTAGTGCTCGTCGGCAATAAATCGATATGCCCAGAATCCTGCTACGGCACCAATGATGGGTGCAAGAACGTAGGTGAGGGAGGTGGCTCCAAGAGCAAGTGCGACAGCTGGATTAAGGATGCCTGCAGCACCTGAAAGTGAGGCCATTAAGATGCCGAGAAGTAGTGACCCTCCTACAACCATGCCCGACATATACCCGTGCACCTTGCCGAACACTACCGAAGCGATGCCGAAGGCAAAGAATGCTGCACCGAGTGCTTCAGCTAAAAAAGTTGCGGTGCTCCACGGTGTAGCGCCAAGCGGCGCGACTACCACGAACTCTTTTGCGGCGAAAAGAGCAACGAGTGCACCAAGGACTTGCGCCAATATGTAGAATCCGGCCTTCTGTGTTTCGATTTTGCCCACAGACCACAACCCAAGGGTTACTGCAGGGTTAATGTGTGCGCCCGAGATACTTCCTATGGTGTAGACAAAGAGGGCAAGGGTAAGTGCAGCAATCACGGGTATTGCAAAGGGAACTCCCGTTCCGGCCGCCACTGCGACGAGCACTACAAACGACAGGGTGAAGGTGCCAACAGCTTCAGCGATATAGGTGCGAACCATATACAGATCAAGGTTACATCATTAATACTCTCTAAGCATAGCACCGAGCTGGTGCGTATGGTGGGACGGTACGTGCGTATATCTGTTACTATATTTGCATGAATCTTGGATCATCAGAATTGACGCTTGTGCTGCTCTTCTCGTTTATGATCGGTGCAGGGGTGGGGTATTACCTCTATCAGATAGTGATGTAGTAAATAAAACCCCAAAGCGAACGCTTCGGGGTTTTTGAAATTACGCTTGTGAAAGAGTTATGACGGCATGTGTCTCTCCGTATCCTTCTTCAACGTCGTGATCATGCGCAAAGGTGAGAAGTGTTGCAATAGCGATAAGACCAAGCACCACGAGCGCCGCTTGGCGAACAAATGTTTTTCGAGAAACGCCTCTGTCAGTAAGTGTGGGGAGTAGGTCTGAAGCGGCAATGTAGAGCAGGTTGCCG
>JBJOQE010000045.1:0-22711 GCA_046050105.1 Candidatus Parcubacteria bacterium | reverse complement strand
TTTGAAGAAAATTATAAAACGGCGGTGATGGCTCCCTTAAAATATATTGCCGAACAACTCAATCTCCGCAGGCAGCTTTTTTAATTTCCAACTTAGTAAGTGAGTCAAGATGCGCACTCATGGTAAGCGCTTTCCCTGCGGGAAAGTCGTTAACAAATTTCTGTTTGACACCACTCAATGTTGCTGTGCCAATTATTGTGTCATCACACCCCGAGAAAAAGTTGCCTTTTGAGAAATCTATACCGAGTGCTTTCGTGTCTATTGGATTGTCTAGCTCAATGTCGAATGCTCCGTAAGAGCCTGGCAAAATTGTGGTTTTCTGCACGTACGTGTTTATTTCCTTGACTGTATCTGCAATTATTCTTGTTTTGTTCGCGTCATTCGCAAAAGCAGAAACACTAAATTCGATCGGAACGGTTATCAAACCGTTTTTCTCACAAGTAAGGCCGGTTATAATTTTTCTGGTCTCACTGTCCACTACACTGCTTTTATTTTGCACCGATTCAAAATGTGGCCACTTTTTTAACTCCACAACCTTCTGTGCAGTTAGTGGACCAAATACACCGTCTTCTTCTAATCCACTTTTTCTGGTATAGAAATATGTATTTAAGAAGTGTTGAAGCTGTTTGACTTCAGAGATAGTGTCGACTGCCGAGCCACTGTTGACGCTTAAGTCCTTGGGAAGTTGGATGCAAGAAAAATCAGCAAACTTTCCCGAATGAATAGTTGCCGATTGCACCACTGGAGTATTTATAGTTTGGGTTTTAGTTTCTGTCGGAACTTTTTTTATCTCTGGTGGATTTTCTAGGGTTTGTGTATCTGCAACAGCTGGAGAAGGAGAATTCTGTTGCAGAACATAATACGCGCCGCCACCCACGAGAATCAAACCGAGTACAATCGCTATTAAAATCTCCGTGCTCACGAAACCTCGTTTAGTATTCATATTTGTTGTTACTTTATTAAATAATCTAATAATTTTCCATACACCTTCGCTAACTCGTCAAATTCTACCGCATCAACCCTGCGCTCGCCTCGTTCTATCTTGGAAATATACGCCTGTGGCTTCTTGAGTTTTTTACCTGCTTCTTCCCACCTTTCGGATTCGGAAGTTTCTTTCTGCGGAGACGGGGAGATTCGAATCTTACAGATTCTGTTCGGGTTGTGTGATCTTTTCTCCTTTCAGTCGAAAAGCTCTACAACCCCTTCGAATCTCCCACAGACATGCCCCCGGCATGTCTTCGCCTACTTGTTCACTTCGTTCACTGCGGAGGCGGGGAGATTCGAACTCCCGATGGAGTTTCCCCCATGCCACCTTTCCAAGGTGGTGCACTAGACCACTATGCGACGCCTCCTTGTGTGCCGACTAGTTATACCACATGCTGGAGTGAGACTAAAAAACCACACTTTGAGAGAAATGTGGTCATCTGTTATTTACCCCAAAAGAGATCCTCGCTATACAGTTCATCTTTTGGCATGGCTATCTGTTGACCTGAAAAGGCAATCCGCGCGGCCTCTTTTCTATCAACAAAGCGTCCGGTTGTGGTCGTAAAACCCTCTTCTCCGCGAACAGGTGGCGGCACGCCAGAGTGAAGCGCTACCTGCATCGCGAGAAAATGGCGAGCGGCTTGGTATACCTCGCCTTCCACCCTCACCGCCGCGTTTGCAATAAGTTCTGGTAATGAATCCATTGTTGCCCTCTTTTGATAAGAAAAGCGACGCATATGCGCCGCTATGAGTTTACGACTCGCCCTGGTAGGTGCGAGGGTGGTGTTCATTGAATGTGCGAAGCGCTTCCTCATCTTCACGCTCGGCGGTCGTCTTCTTCGGAAGCGCGTTTGGGCGGTTTGGTGCACAACTCGTATCGCGTGGACGATGTTGCGTGCGCAGGCCAAGTGATGCGGCAGCAATTTTCAAGTTCTTCTCCATTTTTGCTTTCCCTCAATAACCATACACCCGCGATTAGCGTGGACGCAAGTTTCTATACATCGTATCTAGAGGTCCATGTCACGGAGTGCCTTAACCCTCGCCTCCATGGGTGGATGCGTAGCGAAAAGGTTCGAAACCCTTGCCATAAATCCTCGCTCACCCCCAAACGGGTTCGCTATCATGAGGTGAGCTGTCGCATGGTTAGCACTCGCCATAGAGCGTCCCGAAGAAGAAATCTTAATGAGTGCTGAAGCCAGCGCCTCTGGATGACGCGTAAGCATAGCGGCAGTTGCGTCTGCGAGAAACTCACGTTTTCGTGAAATAGCGAGGTGTATAAGCTGCCCAGCGATTGGCGCGAGCAGAACGCCCACGATAGCAAATATCATGAGTATGCCACTCACTTTATTGTCACGGTCACCACCGCCAAACATACTCATACGGAGGAACATGTCAGCCAAAATGGAGAGGAAACCTGCAAGCACTACCGCCACCGTCATCACAAGCATGTCTCGGTTACCCACGTGTGCAAGCTCGTGCGCCATCACGCCCTCAAGCTCCGCGCGGTCGAGCATAGCGAGGAGGCCAGTGGTTGCCGCAACGCTCGCATGCTTGGGGCTTCTCCCGGTAGCAAACGCATTTGGTGCCGTGTCTTCCACCACATACACCTTTGGCATAGGAAGGCCGGAGGTTATGGCAAGATTTTCCACAATACGAATAAGTTCCATGTGGCGATGTGGATCTGCCGGCTGTGCACCGGTCATTTTTATGACCATCGTGTCGGAGAACCAAAAGCTCGTGATGTTCATACCGACAGCAAAAAGCACGGAGATGATGAGGATTGTTGGGTTATCCATGACCCTCGACACGAAAAAGCCAGCAGCGATGACAAATAGGAAAAAGCCCGTCATCAGGTACCACGTCCTACGGATATTCTCGCTCTTGTGGGTGTAGATAGTTGCCATACAAAAGTATTCTATGCGAACTGCGGGTATACGCAAGTGTTCGCGTTTTTTCGCGCATTACCAGCTGCCGCCACCGCCACCTCCTCCCCCACCACCAGCTGAACCACCACCAGAAGACGCAGAACTTCCTGCAGAGGACGCGAGTGCAGAAGAGAATCCACCCAAACTCGAAGAAAGGTCTGCTGCCACAAAACCTGCGCTTCCCCCGTCGTACCAAGATGGTGTGGGGATGGTAATGTCTTTAAATGCATCGGCCCATTTCTTCTCTACCCCAAACGCAATAGCGTACGGCAAAAACGCAAGAAACTGTTCGGGCTTCCGTTCTGGTGCATTGTGAAAGTCGATGCGGTCTTTCTCTGCAACAGAGAGATATTCCTTAAACCCGTGGAGATACCGGAGCGCCTCATACCCTTTTACTGTTAACCGGCGGGAGAGGAAACTCACGAGTCCTGAAGAAATAACAAGTGTGACCACCATCACGACATATGCAAGTGATTGCATGCCGCCAAAGAAAAGTCCGAAAAAACTTAGTGCTGTTGCACCCCACACTACCTTTTGAAACCGAGAGACTCCCCCTAAAGGCGTCTGGTAGAAATCATTTTTTTTCAAATCTTCAATAATCGACGCTTCAAGACTTTGAATTACCGTGTGATTAGAAGCCTGCTTGGTATGATTCGACTTCAACTCGGAGAGCGTAGTGACTGCTCCTGCTACAAGATGCTCATCAAACATAAGCTGCAACAGTTCACTTTGCCACACAACATCTGCCGGACGCCTCACGAGTGTCAACTCATAGTCAGTCACCTCAAACACAAAGAAAACCTTGCGCTCGGTTCGCTTAATGGTGAGATACCCCTGCTCAGCAAGATACACAATACCTGCTGAGATATCTTTCGGATCAAGCGAGCCATCTTTCAGCACCCCCATTTGCATGGGGAGAATGCCAGGATACGGCTCATATTCCGCCACTACCGTGCGGTTTTGTTTATGCTCGGTGCGGTAGCTATAGGTAAACCATGAAAGCCCGCACAACCACACTGCCGAAGCGATAAGCGAAAGAAGGTCAAGGCGCAAACGCTCTGCACGCTTAGCAACAACACTCCCGTCACGAAATGCTTGTGCAAAGGTGACGGTCTCACGCGGCGCGAGGTTTGTTGCTTCAAACGTCACACTGCCATCTTCATTAGTGCGGATAGTACACGAACTTCCTGAGCCAACGATGCCTTTGTAGCATGTGCGCTGAGTAGAAAACATGTCAGCATCAGCGTGGAGGGTGGCGCGCACTACTCGGGCAGGGACTTCCCATGCCGCTCCATTCACGTTCATATAGAGCTCCGGTGGCAGCTGTACTGGATGCGAAAGTGCTCCATGTAATGTGTATGTGATTTTGTATACCTGTTTGCCAGTGATCGTGCTGTCAGGATCACCAATGCGCACATGTACGCCTTCACGTTTTTTCGTTACTTCAAACTTTTCAGTGGTGTCATTACGCACCACACTCGTCACCTCTGTATCTATGTACCGCTCTTTGTACCAAGTGCTTGCCAATTCTGGATGTGTGGAAGGAATATCTCGAAAGATACCGTGGCGAGCATCTTCGCCAAAGTCGTACGAGATAGTTTCAACAACTGTTACGTAGCTGTCTTTCGAGACGGTAATATCAGACTCAAAGGAGTCGATTATTTCTGAAGCACTAACAAAGACTGGTGCATAAAACACTGCACATACAACCGCCAAACCCCATACGAGGCGGCTACCCATGGGTTAGAACTGCACCTTAACAGGTTCCTTCGCTGCCTCTTCAGTGAGTTCGAAGTATTGGCTTTCAGTAAAGCCGAACATCTTTCCAACGATGTTGCCGGGGAACGACTGAAGTGAGGTAGCAAGGTCGCGCACATTGCCATTGTAGAAACGACGTGCAGCCTGAATTTTGTTTTCAGTATCTGAGAGTTCACGCTGAAGTTCGAGGAAGTTGGTGTTCGCCTTAAGGTCTGGGTAGTTTTCAGACACTGCAAAGAGCGACTTAAGCGCGCCCGTGAGCATATTCTCTGCCTCGGAGTGTTCTGCGGGAGTTTGCGCATTCATGGCGCGAGTGCGCATCTCAGTTACCTGTGCAAGTGTTTGCTGTTCGTGAGACGCATAGCCCTTTACGGTTTCCACAAGATTAGGGATGAGGTCGTAACGGCGTTTAAGCTGCACGTCGATGTCTGCCCACGCTTCCTTCACACGCTGGGTGAGCGCCACGAAGCGGTTGTACATGCTGATAAACCACACGGCAATAAGTGCGGCGACGCCAAGAATGATATAGAGAGGGTTCATATCTAAGTACCTATGATTAAGTCGATGTGTCTAGTATACCAAAAAGCTCCCTAAACGGGAGCTTTTGAAAAAATTCAATCCTAGTAGTCCATCCCACCGCCCATGCCTCCCATCGGTGGCATTTGTGGTTTGTCTTCAGGCTCCTCAGCAACAGCGGCTTCCGAGGTGAGCAAGATGCCAGCTGCAGATACTGCATGCTGCACACCTGAGCGTGTCACCTTCACCGGGTCGATGATGCCCGCCTTCACCATGTCATCTACCATGACATCGTTTGCAGCATCGTAGCCAGCATGACCCTTTGCCTTCTTGATAGCTTCAACCATGACCGCTGCATCGTCGCGGCCTGCATTTTCTGCAATCTGGCGAAGCGGCTTCTCGAGCGCACGAAGCACAATTTGGTAACCAATCATTTCTTCACGAGAAAGATTCTTTTCGTCCATCTTCTTCCCTACCATATCTGCCGCCTTCACCAGCGCCGAGCCGCCGCCTGCCACAATCCCTTCTTCAATGGCTGCCTTGGTTGCGTTTACCGCGTCTTCAATCTTGAGCTTCAGATACTTCATCTCAGTTTCTGTGGCTGCACCAACCTTAATGACGGCAACGCCACCTGAAAGTTTTGCGATGCGTTCGTTCAACTTTTCTTTATCGAACTTTGAGTCAGTTTGCTTCAACTGGCTCTTAAGCTGTGTGATGCGTGCGTCTATTTCCTTCTTAGTGCCCTTGCCGTCCACAATGAGCGTTGCGTCCTTGGTAGAAACTACGCGGCCTGCATGACCAAGGAGTGACACGTCAGCATTTTCAAGCTTGAGCCCAGTGTCTTCCGACACCACCGTACCACCCGTAGTGATAGCAAGGTCCTGGAGCATCTCCTTCTTACGGTCACCATAGCCTGGTGCTTTCACCGCAAGCACGGAAAATCCACCACGGAGCTTGTTGAGCACAAACGTGGTGAGTGCTTCGCCATCTACGTCGTCGGCCACAATGACAAGTTCCTTCTTGCCCGACTGTGCAAGCTTCTCGAGGAGAGGAAGAATATCCTTCACCGCAGATATTTTCTTATCGGTGATAAGAATCTGCGCATCCTTATAGGCAGCTTCCATGCGGTCGGTGTTGGTTATCATGTAGGGAGACACATAGCCGCGGTCAAACTCCATACCTTCTACGTACTCAACATCCATACCAAATGACTGTGACTCTTCTACTGTCACCACGCCGTCCTTCCCCACCTTACCGATAGTCTCGGCAATTTTTTCACCGATCTCGCGGCTTTCTGCAGAAATAGTTGCCACTTGAGTGATCTCTTCATCCTTGGAAATTGGGGTGGCGAGCTTTTTAAGCGCCTCCACCACGTCTCTTGATGCGTGCTCCATGCCGGTACGCACTGCCATCGAGTTGAGCCCCATGGTTGTCTGACGAAGTCCTTCTGAGAAAAGTGCTTGGATAAGCACTGTTGCGGTTGTGGTACCGTCTCCCGCCATATCATTCGTCTTATTCGCCACTTCTTTCACAATTTCAGCGCCCATGTTCTCAAACTTGTCTTTGAGCACGATTTCTTTGGCGATAGACACACCATCGTTCGTGATAGTAGGTGCGCCAAAACCTTTGTCGAGAATGACGTTCCTGCCGCGGGGGCCAAGCGTCACCTTCACCGCATTTGCTACGGTATCAACACCCTTCTTGAGTGCCTTCTTGACCTCTTCGTCGTAAATTACTTTCTTTGCCATACTTATATAGAGAGATACTTATGCAGTGATAATGGCGAGGATATTTGATTCGGCAACAATAAAGTATTCGGTTCCGGCAACCTTCACCTCGTCATAGCCATACTTTGAGAACACCACTTTATCACCAACCGACACCGACATCGGGATGCGCGCAACGCCATCTTCGTCCCACTTCCCGGGGCCAGTAGCCACCACAATGCCCTGCTCAGGCTTCTCCTTAGACACCGTGTCAGGAATGATAATACCGAACGAATTGGTAGTGCCGGCCTCTACATCAGTGAGGTGGCGGATAACCACACGGTCGGCGAGCGGTACGAGCGGACCATCAGAAGAGGCCGCGCGCGGCGCCACGGCGAGTTTCTTCGCTACCTTCTTGACCGTTGGCTGTGCCTTCTTTACGGTCTTTTTTGCGTGTTGTGCCTTTTTTGCCATAAGAATCAGTGAATGAAACTATTAATATGTCTTCATATACCTCGTGAGCCGACGTATTGTACTTACCCTCACGGAGGGTGTCAAAAATTGCACTCAGTGGTAGGTGTATTTTTCTACTCACACGCACGATTGCAGGCCGGGACGAGTTTTGATATAGTAGGAACTAATGGAATTACTCCGTACCGCACTCCCCTACGTGCAAATCGTCCTCTCTGCCCTTCTTGTTGCAGCTATTCTCTTGCAACAGCGCGGGTCGAGTATTGGCGGCGCATTTGGCGGCGACAACTTCAGCTCGGCGTTTCATAAACGTCGTGGAGCGGAGCTTTTCCTATTCCAGGCATCGATCGTGCTCGGTGTACTCTTCACCGCAGCGGCTTTCCTCAATATCCTTATATAGAAGGGCGCACTCTGCACAAGAGTGCATCAGGGATACTGATTTTCCTGATATCGCTGCATACGTTTGTATGCACCACCCTGCCACACATGCCGTCTAATACGCGCCAACGCGCACACACTCTTCGTCGTTATGACCTCTCCATTTGGGCAATCACGCCCCACACACACGTCGACAATCAATCGGCTATTTTCTTTTATCGAAACGAGGAAACCCATTGACCGTTTTCTCATCAAAGGTGCGCTCTTGCTCACCGTTATTTCCTTGGGCTTCGTATTGTGGAACCTCAACGCATCGCGTCTGGTTGAGGTTCCACATCGCGGGGGCACACTCACTGAAGCAATCATCGGCACCCCACGCTTTATCAACCCACTACTTGCAGTGACACCAGCAGACAAAGACGCGGCGGCATTAATTTATGCAGGACTCATGCGCCTTGGTGCAGATGGAGTCTTGGTAAATGATATGGCTGAATCGATCACCATGTCCGAAGATGGACTCACCTACAGCGTTGTATTGAAAAGCGGCTTAACATTCCACGACGGTACACCCGTCACCTCAGACGACGTCATCTTCACCATCACACGCCTTGAAGACCCGGCGCTCAAGAGTCCTCTTCTTTCAAGTTGGGAAGGAGTGACCATGGAACGTGTTTCCGATCGAGAGCTCAACATGGTACTCGAACGACCATACGCACCATTTATTGAAAACCTCACACTCGGCATTTTACCAAAACACATATGGGAAGAGGCTTCTCCCGATGCATTCCCTTTTAGTCAGTACAATAGTGAGCCCATTGGTTCGGGTCCGTATAAGGTTGAGCGGATCATCCGTTCCAAATCAGGTATACCCGAATCATACCTACTTACCCCGTTTACAGACACCACTACCAACACTCCCCGCATCGAGCACATCAAATTGGTCTTTTACTCAAATGAAACCGCACTCATCGAGGATTGGAAGAAAGGTACAATCAGTAGTGTTGCAGGTCTTTCACCTGAAGCGACAGATATGCTGGGTGATATAGCGACTACTCACCACGTGCTGCGTGCGCCACTTCCCCGTACATTCGCGGTGTTTATGAATCAAAACGAGGCACCCGTGTTTCGTGACAAAGCAGTCCGTGAAGCACTTTCACTCATCACCGACAGAGCTCCCATTGTGGACGAAGTGCTCGGTGGCAACGGGTACGCCATCACCGGTCCACTCCCCCCACACCATAGCGCCACTACCACCATCGAGTCGCCTTCACAAGCCACACTCGACCGCGCACGTGACGTGTTACGTGATGACGGGTGGAAATTTGACGAGGCGTCCAACCGATGGAAAAAGAACATTGCCGATGTCGAAACTGTGTTGGCATTCCGTCTGGCAACCGCCAACACGCCCGCACTCGAACAGACCGCTGAGGCATTAAAAAGAGAATGGGAGGCTATCGGTGTAGCGGTAACCGTCGAGAAATACGAACAGGTCGACCTCACACAATCGATTATTCGACCACGCAAGTTTGATGCACTCCTCTTTGGTACCGTTATCGGTAGAGAGCTCGATTTCTATCCCTTCTGGCACAGCTCGCAACGAAACGACCCAGGCCTCAATATTGCGCTCTACGCAAACATAAGTACAGACAGTATCCTGGCCGACGCACGCACCACTCATTCGTACCAAGAGCGGATGGAGAAGAACAATGCATTTGCCGCCGAACTTGCCCGCGATATCCCTGCCATCTTCCTCTATGCTCCTTCGTTCACGTACATTATCCCAAAGGAGGTACATAGCATAAGTATCGCCGGCATCGCAGAACCCTATGAACGATTCTCCAGTATACGTGACTGGTATATAGATACCGAATCAGTGTGGCCATTCTTCAAAAACTAACCGCCCGACAGTTATTAACACAATATTTTAGCATCATCTACGTATGAATCCTGAACAAAAAACTCCAGCACACCGCGGCCCACGACGTTTCTCGCGCGGTACCAACCGTACTCGTACTCGTCATACTGCCGCCTCTGCTGCTACTGGACCTACTGCACCAGCACAAAGCACATCGTCAACTACACGCCCCGCGACCCCACATCGCCGTCCTCAAGGTGGCAATCGCGGCGGGAGCCGTACCGCTACCGGGAACCCACGTGCAAGAAACGGCGGCAGGAGCGCAGCTCCAGGCGGCCGTAAGCGTCGCATGACCAACCCACCGCTCCAGCACCGCATGGAAGATGCGGCAAACCGTACTACGCCGTTTGTCGCATCAGTGACCGATGCTGATGTCGTGCGTGTGATTCCCATCGCCGGCGTGGAAGAAATTGGTCGCAACATGATTGTCGTTGAAACTAAGGACGATATCATCGTTATCGATGCCGGCATCCAATTTGTATCTGAAGAAAACGATGCACCGGGAGTAAACTATATCCTTCCCAACACGCAGTATTTGGAAGAACGTAAAGACAAGATTCGCGGCATGATTGTCACCCACGGTCACCTCGACCACATCGGCGGTATACCATACGTCATGGAACGCATTGGTAACCCACCAATCTTTACGCAGTACCTCACTTCTCTTATGGTGCTAAAGCGCCAGGAAGAATTTCCACACCTCCCTCAGATGGATATGCACGTTGTTGAAGCGGGGCAACGCTTTATGATTGGTAAGATTGGGGTAAAATCATTTAAGGTCACTCACTCGATTCCTGACTCGATGGGTATCTCTATTGAAACGCCTCATGGTAACATCGTCATCACCGGCGATATCAAACTTCAGCACGAAAACGGTATCCCACTTGAACAAGAAATAAATGAGTGGGGACGCGTAGGCAAAGACAACAACCTACTCCTCATCGCCGATTCCACTAACGCAGAAAAAGAAGGGTTCTCAACTCCAGAGGCAGGAGTGCACGCCAATATTGAGGAAATCATCCGTAATGCTAGCGGGCGCATCATCGTCGGCACGTTTGCATCTCAATTTGAACGCCTCATCAATATCATCAAAGCGTGTGAACGTTTGGGTAAGAAAGTAGTATGTGAAGGCCGCAGTATTAAAACACATATCGATATTGCCATCCTTGCAAAACTTCTCACCGTAGATAAAAACGTGATTATTGGTGCAGAACACATGAGTGACTACCCTGCAGACCGCATCGTTATCCTCTCGACAGGGGCACAAGGTGAAGAGTTTGCTGCACTCATGCGCATCGCGACCGACAAACACAAATATATTCGCCTTACTGAACGAGACACTATCGTCTTCTCTTCATCGGTGGTTCCTGGAAACGAAATTTCAGTGCAAAAACTGAAGGACAATATCTACCGCCGCGGTGCGCGCATTATCCACTACCGCGCTGGAGGGCAGCACGTACATTCAACCGGCCACGGTAACGTAGGCGAGCTCATTTGGATCCAGCAGCAAGTGAAGCCACGATTCTTCATGCCCGTACACGGCCACCACTCGATGCTTCGTTGCCATGCATATGCAGCTATCGATGCAGGATTCAAGAAAGAAAATATCATTATTCCTGACAATGGCTCTGTCGTAGACTTCCATAAAGGTGAGCGTTTTGATGTGGGTCCAGTGAAGGTGTCCACCGAGATGTTGCTCGTCGATGGTTTCACTGTCGGTGCACGCCAAGAAGTTGTGTTGCGGGATCGTCTCTCACTTGCAAATGATGGTATGTTTGTGGTCATTGCTACAGTGAATGCAAAAACTGGCAAGCTCCGCAAATCACCCGATATCATCTCACGTGGTTTCGTATACCTCCGCGAGTCACAACAACTCCTCGCAGAAGCGCGTATTCTCATTAAAAAAACGGTTGAGCGACAGACCGAGAACATGAACCCTCTCAATCTTGATTTCGTGAAAGATGAACTCACCGAGGTACTGTCAGCATTCTTGATGCAACGTACCAACAAAACACCGATGGTCATTCCCGTGCTTATCGGCATATAATGGTGAAACACCATGGGGCATCCTACACACGGCGAACATCGATTTAACTTACGCGGTCGTTCGCGCTTCTCAGCTGTGTATGGCGCCATGCTCATACTCTCGTTGCATTGGTCAGTCGTCACCTACATAAACTCAACTTTCCTCGAACAGTTTATCTCAACCTCTGCCATCGGCACGCTCTACACTATTGGTTCTGCATTCACCATTGTGGCATTTCTTGCCATCTCGCGTGTACTTGACGATCTGGGCAACTACCAACTCACTATTGGTCTCGCCGTTGCAGAGATTTTTGTACTGATTGGTATGGCTATCTCAGGCGATATGCGCCTCGTTATCCCACTCTTTGTTGTGCATCACGCTATTGTGCCGCTACTACTCTTCAACCTCGATGTTTTCATGGAAGGCATGATTGGCAAGAGTGAGCGCCACACCGGTGGTAAACGTGGCCTCCTCTTAACTGTCATGTCGATTGCCGGTGCACTCGCACCCTTGTGTGCCGGCTTTCTGGTAGGTGACAACACACCGCGTTTCTTCTTGGCATACCTCATGAGTGCGCTTTTGATGGTGCCGTTTATCTGGATTATCATCAAAAACCTCAAGCGTTTCAAAGACCCCGTATACAAACGCATTGATGTACTCTCGTCACTCCGTTACTTTTGGACGCATCGCGCGCTACGCCTGGTCTTCTGTGCTCACTTCTTGCTCCAACTCTTCTTTGCCTGGATGGTCATTTATACGCCACTCTATCTATCTAAGATCATTGGCTTTGGCTGGAGTGAGATTGGTCTCATCATCTTCTTTGCGCTGTTGGCATATGTCATCCTGGAATACCCCATTGGTGAAATTGCTGATAGGTACCTCGGCGAAAAGGAAATGATGGCCACCGGTTTTTTGATTATTGCAATCTCAACCGTGTGGCTAGCCTTTATTTCCACCGCAGCACTTGTGCCGTGGATGGTGACTATGTTCCTCTCTCGTGTGGGAGCGTCGCTGGTGGAGACAACCTCCGAGAGTTACTTCTTTAAACATACCGAGGGTTCTGATGCCAACATTATTGGGTTTTTCCGTATCACCCGTCCCCTTGCCTATATGGTCGGCGCGCTCATCGGTTCATTCTTACTCCTCCAAGTATCATTCCCTGGACTCTTTGTCATACTTGGAATCTTGATGCTCTTAGGCATTCCATTGGCGCTTGCACTCAAAGACACACGCTAAGTGTTTGTCTTTAGTGTGTCGTTGCTCGCACTACGGCAGTCGGTACTTACGACCTTCACTGATGACCATCCCCTCCTGCCGTAGCTTCTGAAGTTGGGCATGCACACGAAGCGCCGGGTGCCCCACTACCCGTACTAGCGACGCCCTACTGTATGACTCGTCTGCTAATGCGCGCATAATGGCACCTCGCACCTCACGGTCCGAGCCCTTAAACGGCTTTTGTGTTACATGATGCGCACTGCGTCGTGAAATATTTCCGACAGATTTCTTGAGGTGCGTACCGTAGTCCATAAGTGCGCTGTACCATGCGCGCGGATGTGTCGTGTCTTGCATGCGCGCAATTAAGGGGAGTAACTCATGGTCAGATACCACGCCTGCAGTAGTGCGAAAGAAATGATAAATAAATACCGTACGGATATTTGTTTCAATCATCACCGCTTCTTGATTGAAGGCAAATGCCACGATGGCATGTGCTGTGTATGGGCCAATGCCGGGCAACGCCTGTAGCTCAGATGTCGTCTGAGGAAATATTCCCCGATGCTCACGTACCAAAACGTGTGCACACTCGTGCAGCAGTTTGGCGCGGCGATTGTATCCCAGCCCCTGCCAAACCCTGAACACATCACCAAGGGGCGCTTTGTGAAGCGCTTGTACATCAGGGAACCGCTCCAAGAAACGTGTGTAAAAAGGGAGTACCCGGTCTACTTGCGTCTGCTGTAGCATGATCTCCGATACCAGAATGGCGTAGGGATCTATCGTCTGACGCCACGGTAAGTCATGTCGACCGTGTGCTTTGTAGTATGCATAAACGATTTTTCTAAACTTGTTCGGTGTCATCGGAAATATGCTCTACGGGCATTAAGAAAATGGCCCCAATATACAATACGCCAATAGGAGCAAACCCGGTAAGTACCAAGAGTGTCAGCATACAGAGCCGCACGAGTACAGGATCTATACCCAGGTACTTCCCTATACCCGCAAACACTCCAGCAATGACGGCATCCTTACTGTTTCGTCGTAAAGTTTTCATATCGTGTGCAGTTACGTGCTTCTCCTAGGCACTCCCCTCCTCACCATGCTGTATCCGTGTTTATAACTCATACACCACGTCTTTTCGCTCCACTACTATTTTCCACCCCATACGCCTTGCGTGCGCATACAATGTTTGGTTCGGATTAAAGCATAGAGGGGTACCCACAAGCTCAAGTAGCGGAATGTCGCCTTCGGTGTCACCCACTGCGATAGCAGAAGCGAGCGACACCCCTTCGCGTTCTGCTACGCGGCGTGCAATGTTTGCTTTGTTGGCTATCAAATGCTCATCGACAACCGTGCCCGTAAAACAATCATGAGCACCTATTTCGTATACACGACCATATACTTTATCGAACCCATATGACAGACAAAACTCATCGAGAATAGTTTTAGGAGATTGAGAAATCGCCACGAGAAAATATCCTTTTGCTTTCAGTGCCACCAGCAGATCACGGGTATACCGATACACATGGTGCTTATTACGCTCCACCACTTCCCGTCCCACGTCTGCCAGCGCACCGTAGTGCACCCCTTGCAAGTGATTGACAAAAGAATGCACGACCGCATCGATGTAGGCCTCATAGCTCCCCTCGCGATTTTGCCAAAGTGTCAACTCACGAGCATAGGTATCTGCTGCCGTTGTGGGAAATATACCCTGATGAATGAAAGCCTCGACTAATTCAATGAGTAAGCTAGAACGGAACACGGTACCGTCGATATCAAAAAAAGCAACCGGACGTGAAGTGAGCATGAGTACAGTGTACCAAAAAAGTGAGCACGGGGCCGTACTCACTTAAAAGCTCAGACATCACCCCTACCTGCCTCGCTTCAGGCTTCTTACACGACTGCAGCTACGCTACACAGGCAAACCTCGCAGACGTTCGCTATACCACTTGCACACCATCAATAGAGAGCCGGAGATTAGTTAAAACAGATAAATGTAGGTGCGAGTTTCTGCCATTCTTCCCGCACCAAAACCCGTTCGCTATACATGCCACGGTCGGGCCAATTTGCTTCCGAAATCTGAATAGTGTCGTCGGGAAATACCGCTTCTACAAAGGCCAGGTGCCCTTTCTCGTCTGAAGTATATTCGAGGACGGAACGTGGTGATGGCAGACTCTCGAGACTGACCCCCGCAGTGTGTCGCAATATGTTCGCCCATGACCCAGCAGTGCGGGGACGGACTTGCGGCCACAGAGGCACTTTACTGTTCCGACGAAGTTTATAGAGCACGTACTCCTCAGCTTGGAGTGGTAATGATCCTTCACCATATGAAAATATATCCTCGATCATGGCACGGACACGCTCAGTCGCCGGGTCGTGTGCCTCATGTGCCTCTCCAATCGTAAAGCGCGGATGTACGAAGGCTGCCCGATCCACCACGTCAGCAAGTTCAACATAACCTTCTGTGCCGGCATAGAATATGCGCACCCACCCATCGTGAGTATCAACAGCCACCACCATAGCGCCAAACGGCAGGCGCATCAGTATGTTGTCTACCCCATGCGTCGGGGATACTCGAAGTGGCGCACCACTTGAGGCAACGTAGGCGATGGTATTTTTTTGCGGTAGCGTAGCAGGCTCCTCAAACACACTTTCAAGATGTGCATGCGGTACGTCTTTTTCTGGAGCGGCAGGCTGAGGAGTACCAAGCGCTAATCGCTCAGGGCGGGGTGCTACATACACTACATCACACTCATCCCGTGTGAGAATAGCGACACCAAAAAGTGCGCGGAGCGCAAAATCGGCCAGGTCCCAAAACACAGCTGAAAGCAATTGCATAGCAGGGCCACTATACCACTGTCAAAAGAACACGCTACTTGACATGCTATTTAGCACGTGGCCATTTTTTAGCTGCGTCCGGATAGAGCACCGTAAGCGGATGGAGCTTACAATGGTGCTTACGTGCCGGGCAATGATAACGACCATACAGCACGAGTCGGTGATGAAAATCCCACCACTCCTTTTTCGGTACTATAGTCATTAAATCGCGCTCTATACGCACAGGATCGGTGTAGTCTGAAAGATCAAAACGTATGGCGAAACGTCTTATGTGTGTATCTACCGCAATACCCTCTGATATGCCATAAAGGTTGGAAAGAATCACATTTGCGGTCTTCCGAGCGACACCGGGCAACGTGAGTAATTCATGCATAGTGCGGGGCACCTCGCCATGAAATTGTTCTTTGACACATTGTGCGGTGGCAAGGATATTTTTTGTTTTATTTCTATAGAAACCGCAGGCAAAAATATCACGTTCAAACACGTGGGGGCGCGCACGTACATAACTTTCAAGTGTGGGGTATTTTTTAAAAAGTTGTGCGGTAACCTGATTGACTCGCTTGTCAGTGCACTGCGCTGAAAGTTGTACTGCCACCATGAGCTCAAATGGCGTCGTGTAGTTGAGTTCGATACGATGCACAGGAAATAGCTCGACCAGGACACGATTCATACGCCGCACCCTTGCCGTGCGCTCTTTTTTCACGGTGACATCCATGCCGGCATCATACCAAAAAAAGCTGCACCTGCACTCCACCGGCTAACTACCTACGCCAACCACGAGGAGGTTGAGGAAATAGCCGACGCTGAATGCGACAAATGCTACACCAAGAGACAGCGCGAGGATCTGACGTACTTGATGAAGATACGCTTTGCCCAACACCACTGAGCTGTAAAGTGCCAGCACAAACACCAACATAAGTGCAATCCCCAGCATGATAACTACTCCCCATACTATCGAACCAGTAATAACAAATGGCAACACAAGTAGTGTCGCAATCACAAAGTACGAAAGACCGGTATAAAATGCTGCGCGGTGGGGATCTTTGCCGGTCTCATGTTCAGCTTGCAAGTAAGCTGAGGCTGCAATCGATGCAGCAGCCGTAATACCAGAGACCAGCCCAGCAACAGTCACAATGCGAGGATCTCGTAGCGCCAATGAAAACCCAATAAGTGCACCCACTAGTTCGATAAGCGCGTCATTCCATCCAAGTACGACGTACGAAAAAAAACGATAATGTGGGTCTTCGGACGCGGGAACGAGCGCAAGGGAACGTGCAATCATAGCTTCCACTGCCTTGCGCTCATCGTGGTCAAGACAGTCGACACAATAGGCTTCAAAATGTGACAGACGAGCACGTTCGCGATTAATAATGAGATGTGTGGCAAGGGTTACACCGAGCAATCTGCGAAGCACCACATAGCCATAGGCCAAAAGAGGCCGCTTCACTTCGTCGCCACGCACCACCCCTTTGCGACCCCAAAAAATAAACTCGTCTTTGGTTACCTGCGCCAGCTCACTCATGAGCATTTTAAGCGCTGGCTCCTTTTCGTATGACTCAAGCGTGAGATAGATTTCGTAATGTCGCAGTGAGGCACGTGCAAAGAGTTTTGCTTGTGTCTCAATGTACCCAGTGTTATCGATAGCGTTCATAGAGACGTGTGGCGCATCCCCCAAATACCATGAGTACAATAACGAGTACCAAAATATGCCCGACCACTGGCACAAACGATAGCGCGTAAAATAGTGCGGTGCCGAGTACTACCCAGAGTGGTCCATAGGAGGCTGTACCTGTTGCATACTTTGACACAAAACCACCTAAAAATACGCCCGAGAGTGCTGCCGCGCCTACAAGTGCACCAATATATGCACAGAGGAGCATCACGCCAAGTAAAATACCAAGCACCGAGACACACGACAACACTATTGCCACGGGCACAAGAACACCTGTCGCGAAGCCGATAAGCGCAGCGTGTCCAAAAGAGGTAGTGACACGCTCGAGGAACGTGGTGATGTGTGTACCAAACACAAAACGGATAACAAGACCGGTAAAGAGTAATACCAAAAATGGCATAAGGCTGGGGCCCGACGCTTGCTTCGTAAGTGGGAAATTATCATCACGCGTCACCGACCCTACTATCACTGAGTCGATGGCCCGCATTGCCTCTTTACTACTTGTGTAACGCACATTACCACCCACATCCGCATGTGCTCCAAATACCAACTCATTAGCTGCTGTCACACTTATATCTTTACCAACGCGTGCATCCACACGTATTGTCTCTGCATGGGCCAACACCGAACCTTTAACAGCGCCTTCAATAGAGAGCACACCACCGTAAAAAAGTATATCTCCCTCAATTTCAGCAGTTGAGGTCACCGTCAGCTCTCCGCCAACGACTACCACATCACCTGAAACTTTATTGGCAATCACTACCCTGCCGCCCACGATACGTACGTCGTCCCCTACTGGAGCGTGTATTTCAAGCTGCCCCACAATACCTGAAAAATCTGCATCAATCACCCCATTTTGCGTCACGGTACCTGCTGCCACATAAGCATCACCACCAATGCGTGCCGCGTTGGTTAGTGAGCCACCGAAGGAGTAGAAGTCACCAGGAATAGACTGATCTTCTTTGAGGGAAATAGTATCCCCTGTACGAATAACTGGTGCCGCGCATACATACTGTGGAATACTGACCGCACACAGGAAGAGGAGGCACCATACTGATTTTAAAAACGGTATTTGCATAGGGATAGTATACTCGATTACGCTATTTCTTAAGGCAGGAAAGTAGGGTGAGACCTTCAGAGAGAGACGGTGCAGCACCTGCTTTGAGTTCACCCGCCCGCGTCTCTCCAAGTGCGGCTGTGGCACACATCACCGCTTCCGGAGTGATAGTAATAGACTGATCATCAATACCGAGTGTCTGCAACACTTTCTGTTGACCTTCTGAAAGATCTGATGTGGATACTGTGATGGGCTGCATACCGTTTAAGGAAGTTGTGGGTGTCGTCTGTGTGCGCCCTTGCACTTCCTGCTCCAGGACTGCGGTGCTTGATGTCGCTTTCCGCGGCACCACATCTGGAGCAAACGCAATGTTTTTCCATACATACCCGATACCTATAAGGATACCTGCAGACAAGAGGAGAAGTGCTACGATAATGAATTTCAGTACTTTCATAGATAGTTAATACTCCTGGATATACTCGATTGGCTGTGAAAACCACCACACCAACAGCACGAGACCTACACACACACAAATGGACAAAAGAAACATCAGGCTGCGTTTCGTCGATAACTCAAAAGTACCTGTGTACCAGTTACGCTCATAGAGAAACGGCAGAAGCCGACGCACAGCATGGTGAAATTGTTGCATATATTACGTACCTAAAAACACCCGCTTGCCACGCTCCCACATTTCCTCGTGTCCCTTTTGGCGCATCCAATACCACCACTCAGCACCCCACAAATACTGGGTTTCGTAGCGTGTCTTGCGTGCATACTCAAGAATCTCTTCAAACTTTTTTACATCCATGCGCTCCATTTGTATGTCGAGAGGCACTTGCACGATAGGCTCAAGCAACCACGGCTCGGCAGAGAGCTCAATGAGGAACGTGCGTTTTTCACCAAAGAAAAGCGCCATAAGCCCCTCTTTAGCACGATAAAACCATGGCGGGAGCACAGTTTTGAATTGGCCTAATTCAGGATTCCAGAAGTACACATAGACACTGGTCCCAAATACATCCCCAGCGGTGTATGCCCCCTTCCAAGTACCGAGGTTGCCACTGTCGGTCACCAATATAGGGCGTGTCGCATCAAGTGAGCGTACCAATGCGATTTCTTCAGCTAAAAAATCGCGATCGAGCTCACCACAGTGTTCTTTTGCAAACACTTCAAGGAAGGGTTCGTTCTCAACCTGCCAGTAGGTGATGGCTGGATTGTCTTTATATCTCAGCACTGTTTCCGTGAGGAGCTGCCGTATTTCACGTTTCTGTTCTTCCCATGACAATGCTTGTGCCCACGATGGCACATGACACTCAGGCCACCTGGGCAGTCTACGTCCAACACCCATGATGACATCAGCTTGTCGTTTTTGTGCCTCGCGAAGCTGAAAGTCAGTTTCACTCCAGTTGTACGCGTCTTTCTCTGGTTCCACCATCGTCCAGTGTGCAGCGAGCCTCAGGTGACGCACCTTAAGCTCATCAAGAATTGCTATAAACACTTCACGTGAATCGAGACCAAGTTCTTCTGCGTAGAGCGCATTAAATGACATGCCATACACCACACGCTCTGGAATTGACTTCTGCGACAAGAGCCATAACCCCAGAGCACTCAGTATGAGGAGTGCAGCGACTGGAGCAAGTATCAATAGTGTACGGCGCATACTAGAAGTTATACAAACAACATAAAGAAACCGAGTGCAATAATCGACACGAATGCCGCCTTGTGGAGAATGTCTCGCATCTGGTGGGTATTTTCTCCAAGGGCGTGCGGGGTATGTCGACCGAACATAAAACCAAGGGCGAGCACGAATACGAACTGGAGGCCGCCGAGCGCCTGCACCACCGGGAACTGATCTTGTGGCACCAACTCCGTTGCTTTTAAAATAAGGATGGACGCAATGCCAGCGAGCACTTTGTTGCCAACCACCAAAGCACCTGCTCGCTTCCCTGTTGTCTTTGCTTGCCCGACCACACGGTCAAACCAATCAGGCACGAGCAGCATGGAGAGCGCAAAACAGACAAAGCCCACTCGCGACCAGAAAAAGGCATTGTCGAATGTCGTAATACCTAACAATCCTTTAAAAGTCACATAATGGAGGGCAAAGAAAAGGCCTGCGTGAATGGAGATGAGAGCGGTCTTATAGTGAAAGCGGAAATGAGAGACGAGTGCAGTACCCACCGCGAGGAGCACGATACCCGCAATGAAATGAGGAGACAGTGAGCCACCGAGGAAAAAGTAGCCGAGCGCAAACGTACCAAGTGCCGACACGGAACCCACAACTGGCACTACATCTGAGGCGTCTGCGTTTTTAAGTGCAGAGAACATCGACGTGAGCGCACTAAAAAAGGTATAGGCGGAGAGGAAGGAGAACGCGACAACCGCAAGCGAGGGGAACTCAATATTTCTGAGACTCGGGAACACTACCCCTTCAAGCGGAATGGGTATCCAGGAGAGGAAAAAAACCAAGATAGACGCCCCTGACATCAAGCAAGTGACGAATGCGTACACGAAAGGCTGTGGCAGTGCCTTCGAATCTGAAACAATATATTTATCAAGAAGTGCCACGAGCGCAAAGACAAATTGCGCGCCGATAGCAAGAATAAGCCAGGAAGCCATATATCTATTCTACCAGACCTCGCTCCCGTTCGATGATAGCCTTATACACGTACGCTGAGGGTCGTGGGGTGCGCTCTAAGGTTTCATAATTAATACCAATGAGGCCAAAACGCTTTTCGAAACCTAATGCCCACTCATAATTATCGAGGAGTGACCAGTACATATGTGAGCGTACATCGATACCCTCCATCAGTGCACGCTTCACACCCGCCACCTGCCGCTCGATGTAGTCAGCCCGTATACGGTCGGCTGCATCAGCAACCCCCGCTTCGGTTACATATAAGGGCTTTCGGTACCGCGAGAGCATTTTGAGACATCCGTAGATCTGCTCAGGGCAGACATCCCAATCCATATCAGTCTTCTGGTACTGCTTGGTATCCCCAAACTTTTTATAAAAATAGTAGTTAAGACCGATAGAGTCACAATACTGGTAGGTACGCCGCATAAAGACATGCGTCCATTCCTGATTTGCGAACCATGCCTTAATTTTGTTGATTGGGTTGCCGTTCGACTCAAACAAGATGACATGCTTCACCAGACCAATATCAAGTGCCCGATTCTGTTGCTTCATACGACGATACGCTTCGTTATGTGCAAGCGCTAGATTTTTGCGTACACGGAGGAAAAGGAAGAGACCATGCAACCCGGTGTCAGCACGAGACTCATACTGGCGGTTTGAGTTAGTAATGCGCACTAATCCCGTCATAGTGAACCGTTTAAATGGCGGCCATGAGCCGCGAAGCCACCCATTCGAGGCATACACAATAGGCTCATTCATAGTAGAGAAGTGCGTACAGAGGTCGCCAAGCTTTAACGCGACATATGCGCAATATCGCGCGAAGATATCTGCTGAATCTTTCCGTTCAAAACCACCCTTTTCAGAAAACCACAAAGGGAGTGTGAAATGCCAGAGAGTGATCATGGGCGTAATGCCGCGCGCATGGAGTGCAGTGAGCACCGTGCGATAATGCGCTATCGCGTCATCATTAAACTTCCCTTCCTCAGGTTCGATGCGCACCCACTCAACCGAGAGACGGTGCGCGTTGTGTCCGAGCGACTTCGCAAGGTCAAAGTCTTCTTCATATCGGTGATAGTGGTCACATGCGCGCCCACAGTGCGGTACTCGCCCTTCATGTGCGGCTTGCGCCCAGTCAGTATTCTCTATACCACCCTCCACTTGATATGAGGCAGCAGAGGCACCCCAATAGAATTCCTTGGGAAACACAGATTTTCGGGATGTATCGTTCATAAAATTGAAACGCTTATACCGCAAACACCACAATAAAGAGTAACACGCCTACCACCGCAACTCCCGTTTCCCCTATTGCTACCGCCGTCCATCGCCCATAGTAGTATTCTTTCCAGTTAGCCCGGCCGTAGTTCGTAATATATTGTGGGAGCTCCTCATAAGACCAGCTCATGAGCACAGGTGATGCTTTTATTTCATTCTGTTTCGTGGAAAAGAGTTTTATGCGTCGTTTAGAGAGTGGCCAGAGCCATGGCATACCCCAACCGGTACCCACCGTGTCGTGGAGAAAGTGTGCCATGACAGCAACAAAAGCAATGAAAGGGCCAACACCGCCGAACACAATGCCTGCTCCACTGATGCCGAGCGCCCACAGGAGTGGCTTATGAAGCCA
>JBJOQE010000044.1:0-6550 GCA_046050105.1 Candidatus Parcubacteria bacterium | reverse complement strand
AAGACGTGGCAGAGATTATTAAAAGTGAAGCGAAGGTGGTGGGAAATGCACACTTTTTTTGCGGCACGGTAGACGACGCTCGCTTGTACCTCGATATGGGGTACTCAGTTTCGTTTACGGGCGTCGTCACATTCGCGCGAGACTACGACGAAGTGGTGCGCTATGTACCAAGCGACATGATTCATGCAGAAACTGATGCGCCATATGTTTCTCCAAAACCGTACCGAGGGCAGCGCAACGAGCCTGCGTATGTGGTGGAAGTGGTGAAAAAACTCGCTGAGATTCGCGGGGTGCACGAAGACGTGCTGAGAAAGCAGCTGCAGGAGAATTTTCAAAAACTGTATGTGTCTACTGTATAAACAACGCGCCGGGGCGCGTTGTTTTGTTACTCAAACACATTGACGAGATACTTGTCTATTTCGCGCTGATCTAAGTCGTAGAAGAACTTTCCATCCGCATGGAGATCGCTTGCGAGGTCTTCACCCACGTAGCGCCAGTGCCACGGTTCGTAGATGTAGTAGGCGTTGCCCTTAGGGTAGGAGAGGGTGAAGCCGTAATCGTGCGCATGTTTTTGAAGCCAAGTAAATGCTTTCGTGGCATCAAAGCCCGCGAGCTGGTTACCATTCTCGGGTGAGGTGAGGTCAATGGTGGTGCCGAGCTGGTGTTCTGAATAACCCTGGTCTGCTGAGAAGGTATTTGCACCTGTACCATAGGAAACGCTGTAGGCGCTCTTCAGGTTTTTCTGCGCCTCAAATGAGCGGTAGGCAGAACGTACTTTTATGATGACGTCGTCGTCTGCAGCATCGTCAATCATGTCGGTGAGGCGCGCATACACCCGCGCCTCAAGGTACTGTTCAGTAGGTACTGCCGAATACGCGGCATCGATTTTGGCAATTTTCGCTGGAGTATAATGCTCATTCAAAAAGTAGACTTTCGAATACTTCATCAAGAGCTCAGGGTCAGTTTTTGCAAGCTTATCGAGTACCCCCACGGTACCGGAGATTTTCTTCACTTGTTTAGCAAGTGCGTCAACTTCATCCTCCTTTTCCCCGAGCCGCGTTTTATAGGTTTCGCGAGCTTCTTCGCTCTGGCGGAGAAGCTCGCTGGTTGAGGCAAGAGAAGTTTCCAGGGTAGCTATACGTGCTACATTTTCGGCACTAATGCCTCCGTGGGTGGCGCGTGTCGCTTCGAGTTCAGCTGCAAGCATATCGTTTTGGCGCACTTCACGGACGTAGGTGTAGCCAAGTCCGCACGAAAGAGCGATGAGTAAGCCAATGATGAGTGCAAAGAAGGGCGGGGTAAGGATGTGGTGAGATGTTTTGAGCATACGTGCATATCATAGCATTTTTGGCCCTCACGAGGGGTCATGAGCAGATTGCGCGGACCCTTCTTTTATGGTATCGTCGCACCCATGGAAGATATAACAAATCAGGCAACCGAGGTGAATGAAGGGGGTGACGTAACGTCACACTACGAGTTCGCTTTCCACATCCTTCCAACGGTTGCTTCTGAGGAAGTCCCTGGCGTCTTTGGGGATATCAAAGCGCATATCGATAACGTCGGCGGGCAGATTACAAACGAGGAGGCGCCACAGCATTTTGACCTTGCCTACACGGTGGTCAAGCATACTGAGGGTAAGAATTATAAGTTCAATCAATCTTACTTCGGATGGGTCCGCTTTACGCTCGACGCATCGAAGCTTGAGCACTTGAAGGAAGAACTTGCGCTTGATGCACGGATTCTTCGCTCAATGCTTATCAAGCTTTCAAAGGCAGAAATTGAGCAGCCGTTTAAGATGTTTGAGGTGAAGTTGAAGCGAAAGACCGAAGGCACGATGCAGGACACCGATGAGCCAGCGAAGGAAGTCTCTGAGGCAGAGATTGAAAAGGCAGTCGAAGACATCACGCAATAAGTACTCGTTAACAACTAACAGAAGACGGTATGTACCTTAACAAAGCAATAATCTACGGGAATCTCACACGAGACCCAGAAATGAAAGCACTTCCTTCAGGTATGAGCGTTTGCTCATTCTCACTTGCCACTAATCGTGTCTACAAAGACCGTGATGGCAAGCGCCAGGAGTCGACCGATTATCACAACATTGTGGTGTTTGGTCGCCAGGCAGAAACCTGCTCACAGTACTTGAAGAAGGGTGCAGGCACCTTCGTTGAAGGCCGCTTGCAAACTCGTTCATGGGATAAGGATGGCCAGAAGCAGTATCGCACTGAAATTGTGGCAGACCGCGTCCAGTTTGGCCCTCGTGGTGGCGCGGGAGGTGAGGGTGCTGGAGCAGGTGCCGGAGGTGCT
Organism: Candidatus Parcubacteria bacterium; assembly: GCA_046050105.1. GTDB lineage: Bacteria > Patescibacteriota > Minisyncoccia > Phycocordibacterales > UBA918 > JAYQPD01. Next base: position 4,243 of record JBJOQE010000044.1, on the reverse strand, counting down.
AAGTCTGCGGAACAGCCAGGAGGCGGTGCGCTCGAGTATCCTGAAGAGGAGATCAATCCCGAAGACATTCCGTTCTAAACGACATACCGTTTAACATCAATTATGGAAAAAACAGAAAAAAAGGAGCAGGCACAGGCTGACCAAAAGAGTCGCCACGACATCATGCATTTCGACTACAAGAATGTCGAACAGCTGAATGCCTACATCAACCCACATGCACGTATTTTGAATCGTCGACGCACCAAGCTTCTCGCAAACGACCAGCGTCGTTTGGCAGAGGCAGTGAAGAGGGCACGGACTATGGCACTTATGCCATACATCACTCGCTAAATGTCCTAATATAGCCAGTCTGCTTTGTAGGCTACGTCTCACATGCACGCGCAGTACTATCCGTACAGCTTCTGCATGCGCTCCTTGCCGCCTCGCATCTCGGCCATTTTAGAACATTTTTGAAACCCTAGTAATATGAAGCAAACAAAACCGCCGACCTGAAGGGTCGGCGGTTTTGTTGTGCGAGAGAGTGAAAGAGGATTATGCCTTGTTTACACGTTCAGCATACTCACCAGTTTCAGTGTTGATGCGGAGAATGTCTCCTTCATTGATGAACATGGGTACATTGCAGGTTGCGCCTGTTTCAAGGGTGACGAGTTTGGATCCACCAGAGACGGTGTTACCCTTCACCGCGGGTGCAGCTTCAGTGACCTTGAGGTCAACCTTAATAGGGAGGTGGATGCCAATGATTTCGTCATTGAAGAGCATTGCCTCAACTTCAGTTTTTGGCTTCACGTACTTCATTTTGTCACCCACTATCTCACCCTTCAGCAAGAAACGCTCAGACGCAACGCCAGGCGTGTTAAACCAGAAGTCACCCTTCGCTTCGTAGATGTACTCAATTTGTTTGTACTCAATATCAGCCTCCTCCACGTTCTCGTTCTGGTGGTAGGTTTGTTCAACAACCCGGCCCGTACGTAGGGATTTGATTTTAGTCTGGTTGACCGGCTTGCGTTGCTGCTTGCGGAATACGTGTGCTGAAAGCACTTCAAACGGCTCATCGTTCCAGAGGATAACTTTTTTAGGGAGGATTTCGTTGTATGAGAGGACTGCCATAATGAGGATATGAGATAAATGATAGTGATGATACAAAAGGGTTGTATGTCGAGTTCTAAAAGGAAGGGCCGACGTGCCCCGTAAGAAAATATACTACTTAAATTCTAGACATCTGCGTAGAGCGCTACCCACGATTTCGAGGCGTAATGTCAAGAATGTATATTGTTCGTACGGGGTGTATTATACACAGACACCATACTTTGGCCACATGTTAGGACTTACTACAACAGATGAAGCCAAAGCACTCTCTGATGAGGAAGTGCTTGCACGTTCAGCGTCCGAGCCGTGGCTTTTCGCAGTTCTCCTCGAGCGGTATCAAGAGGCGTTTCTTCGGCGCGCGCGCCACATCATTCGTTCTGAACAAGATGCAGAAGATATCGTGCAAGAAACGTTCACCAAAATCTATGTGCATGCGGCAAAGTATCAGCCACAATCCGGTGCCAAGTTCTCCTCGTGGGCATACATGATACTCACGAACACGGCACTCTCCCGCTATGCCAAGAATGTGCGGTCGGGGAAGACCAATGCCACACTCGACCCCGAGCTCGAGGGTCTCTTGGCCGACATGACGGAGAGTGCGGAAGATAGAGAGAATCGCGACATGATAGAGCGCATTTTAAATGAGATGCCAGGACATTTCGCCGATGTACTCCGGCTGTTTTATCTTGAGCGTTGGTCGCACAAAGACATCGCACAAAAAACAGGAGAGAGTGTTGCAGCGGTGAAGACGCGCGTTCATCGTGCGAAGCAAGCCTTTCGTACTGAGCTCAAGAGTAGAGGCCTCTTGTAACCCTTTGTGGCGCCAATATGTTATAGAAGAAACAGAACAAACATATCTTATGCATAACGAAACTGCTACCATACAAAACAAAGCCCTCATGCGCCGCATCATGCGCCGTACCTACTACGCATTTGTGATTCATGCCGCAACGCGCAAGGTGGTGCGCTACGGCGTGCCGCTTGTGTTGTGTGCGTATTTGGCCGCTAAGCTCGTTTTTGTGGCGGCAGTGTTTGCTAATGCAAAGGCCGCAGGCATCACTAATCTTCATTCATTTGTGTATGGTGCGGTTACGCACGCCGATGTGTTGAGTTTGCTCGTTGCCGCTGCGCTTATGGTGGTGTCACTCGGCATCGCACGGGACGCTGCACAGCTCGTTGCAAAGAACGCACGTGTGGCAAGTGTATAGGAAGGGAAAGAAGTTATACACAGGAATGATTTGCCTCGCCGCACATCTCAGGCAATACTCTCTGTATTGGAGGCGCCAGCAACAGGGCGCTCTTTTTGTTGCGTTTATTCTCGTAAGATGCACATGTTTATGACCACCACAGTACCAACCACTCAGGCACGCACAGCCCTGACCGCACTCGTCGTGTTTTTTGCGCTGTGTTTGTTTGTCGTTATGCCAACGTCTGCACGTGCTGACTCATCCTCTGATGGGTCGGGTGCGAGCACGACCATGCATAGCCACACTATGAAGGAGAAGGGCAAGTCTCGAGGAGCGATAGTCGACAAACTTAAAGGTAAATTTGCGGAGTTTGAGCATAAACGTGCAGAACTTGAAGCAAAATTTAAGGCTCTCTCCGGCAGTTCCTCACCAACCGTAGCGTCAGGAGAATGGAAGGGTCGATTCTGCCGTGGAGAAGGTTTCCCGGGTACGGGTACCTCTACGCGCGCAGGCGGCATGTCGGTTGAAGTGCGTGACCGCGTTTGTGGCCACTGGAACAAGGCTTCTACCACACCGAAAATGAAAGACCTCAAGGCATCGAGCACTCCTATGGTGAAGGTGCTTGCACCAAATGGCGGTGTGCGATTCATAGATAAAAAAGGTGCGGTTATTATTTCGTGGCGCAATACCACAAAAGATAAGACCGTTGATATCGACCTCACGTCCGGCTCTACCACCACCTCGATTGCAAAGGATGTCGTAGGGAAGCGTGGAGGTGAAAACAATAGAGGTCGCGGTAGTAACAAAGGAAAGGGAAAAGACATGGCGCAGCGCACATACCGTTGGGTTGGGGCTACAGAAGGTGAAGGGTATAAGCTGGTGATTACCGCAAAGGATGGCGAAACCACTTACACCGACGAAAGCGACACTGCATTCGCTCTTAAAAAATTCTCTAAGACCATGCACAGCAATAGTGATAGTGAAGAGAATGTAGGGGCTGTGCTCGGCGCCACTACCTCGGCAGCCGATGAGGCGCAGCGCGCACTCACTGCACTTGAAGCAGACCTCGTGCTCATGCTTGCACAGATGTCATCATAAGACGCATAGGAAAGACAACTACAGAGCAGGCCCACAAAGGGGGAAACACCCCCTCCCCATCACGAGGCACTACGTCCTCGCTTCAAAAAACCGCGGCACGGCCGCGGTTTTTGTGTGCACCCCCAGGTTGCATTAACTACTCACATGCCGGAACCAAGCCCTCATAAACCTTGACAAATATTTTAAACTCGCTATAATCCTACCCGGAAATAGAATCTGAGTTTTTCACAGAAAGGAAATACCATGTCCAACATTGAAATCGCTGCCCAAAAAGCAGGCACAATGGTTGCAAAGTTGAATGGCAAGCAAAAGCTTGCCTTCAGTTTCGGTATTGTTGTAGCTTTGGCTGTAGCGTTGCCTGTGCTCACGCTGGCCTTTGCTGCCGTCACCAATTTGTTTGGCCTCATTGTCTTTGGTCTGGCAACTCTTGGTCTGCTTGTAGCTACACCGATGCTTCTGCGAAAGTGGAAAAATAAGGTGCTCGGCTTCATGATTTCCGAGGCACAGGCAAACCCAATCTTGACGCTACGCAATCAGTCACTTGAGCGTCATGCAGCACTCGATCGAGCCAAAAAAGCTGCAAGTGGCATGGTCGGGAAAATCAACAGCCTCGCTGATGACCTCGCGGAGTTCAAGGAAAAGCATCGTAAAGAATCGGGCTCAAGAAAGATATACGATCGCATGCTGCCTATTGTGCAGTCCGTACAGGACCGCATTAAGAAAGCTGAAGCGGCACTCAGTCAATTCGACCTGAAAATCGAAGAGAAGAGTGATGAGTGGGATATTATGCTCAAAGCTGGAGCGCTGAAGAAAGCACTCAAGGATGCAGGAGCAACCGACCCACTTGAACTCATTCTTGCGGATGCGGCTTT
>JBJOQE010000043.1:0-8739 GCA_046050105.1 Candidatus Parcubacteria bacterium | reverse complement strand
GCACAGTATCACCAGGGATGTGGTGAAAAACTGGTGGTAACGAGCATGATGCGAGCAACGACCAAGCAGCCACTTAATGCATCAAAGTGGTCAGTGCATCCGACAGGTATTGCAATGGACTTCCGCATTCCTGGGGTGGAATGCGCAAAGTGGCTTGAGTCAACACTGCACACGCTCGAAAAAGCGAACGTAGTGGAGGCGACAAAAGAACGGCATCCACCACACTACCATGTTGCACTTTTTCCTTCTGCATACAAAAAATATGTGGAAGGGAAACAAGTCCAAAACTAATGTAATGCAGCGATAGAAATATCGCTGCATTTTTTATGCACGCCACCGCCTTGTGTCGGGAGTACACTTGTCCACAGGCGCTCGTCAATCTCCGGTACATGTGCATGGTACAACAGTGGTATTGGAGGCGCCAGAAACGGGCGTTATTTTTGTTATGTTTATTTATTCTTATCTTATGTCTCGTATGACCACGGTGATTGTGTACCCAACGTTGCCCTTTAGAGTATTGTGCGCTGCATTTCTTTTCGGTATTACTGGTGTGCTGTGTATGGGAGTACAAGTGACTCATGCAGCAAGTGAAGATGAAAAGTTGGTGATGATTGCTAATCAAGTGGAGGTACTGACTCCTTTGGTGCACAGTCTTGTGCGCACCCACGGCGAAGTGCGTGGTGCGGCCACGGTGGCGGATCCACATGCTGCACTCGTGCTCCGAAAAACAGCTGCTGAAAAGGCGCGAGCGGTAGCCGCGGCGAGACTCGCGGCGCTCAGAAAGGTGGCAAGTACCACCGCTGCGCAGAAGTCTGAGATGAGTGTGCTTCAAACACAGAAAATTCCGTCACTCAACAGTCAGATTGCTTCGCTCATCAAACAGATTGCAGCATTTGCCGCGGCGGGACCGCAGCCGAGTGTCACAACCAGCCCTCAGATTGCAGTAATTGCCGGGGTGGGAACGCTGCCGAGTGTCACCATCAGCCCTACTCCTACTGTGCGTCCGGCAGTGCACGTCCCTCCGCAGGGGTCGGTATGGAATGGAGGTGCTGAGATTGTCATTACGAGTGCACGTGCTCAGAAAATACCGCAGGGTGTACCTGTCATTATTTCATGGAAGGGAAAGGGTACCATTGAGTCATATGTACTTAGTTTTATCTCTAAGACCACCGGCGCGACAGTACACCAAGTAAAGCTGCCGAGCACACAAACAACGTATGTATGGCGGAAGCCATCGGTAGGCGAATACCAGGTGCACATCGCGGGCATGGCGAAAAAGGGAGTGGTGGTCAAGGCGTTGGATAAACTTTCAGTGACGGGTGGGGCGGTGTCTCCACTCGTGCCGATGTGTACATTTACCGCATCACCCATAATGGTGACGAAAGGACAGTCTACTACTCTTTCATGGATGACGCAGAACGCCAGTGGCGTGTTGATTGACCAAGGTGTCGGCAAGGTCGCTCTGTCTGGCAGTAAGACTGTCGCTCCCACACAGACCACCACCTACAATCTTTTGTTGGTGGGCAGTAACGACCGAGAAGCAAAATGTTCACAGACAGTCACGGTAAAAAATGCAGAAAAGACTTCAGCGGTACTCAGGGTGTCTGCTGCAGATCCTGCTGCAACAACCTTCCCGGTGCTTGAAAATGCCATGTCAGAAGACTATGCCATATTCGAGTTTGGAGTCGATGCGACGCAGAGCAATGCTCCTGTGGCAATTGAAACTATTGCTCTCGATATAGCAACAAATAATCCAGCAGGTGTCGGTGCAGTTATCGCGGATATGGAAATGCATGTCGGAGGCACTGTGGTTGACGATTTTGTGGTCACTAACGCGTCGGCACGCGTGGCAACGTATACATTCGAAGTTGATGGAAGCATCGTGGTGCCTGCGGGTGAAAAAGCAAACATCGAAGTGAATGCATTTTTTGCACCGCAAGCTGGTCACTATCCAAATGGTACGACCATTCGTGCGTCGGTGGCAGCCGCGGGAGTGGTGGGTATGGTGCGTACCTCAGTTACCGGTGCGGTAGTAGGATCAACGCATACCCTTCAGGCTAACGGCGTCATTATCAACTCCATCGATGCGACTCAGACACTCATGATAAATAGTGATGCGGTACGATCTGATGATGCCGGGAAGTTCACGATGACACTCGATGTTACTGGTTTTTATACCGACGCATACGTTCCGTCCACAGCGGTGCGCGGAGTGCTCACTACCAATGCAGGAGTAAACTTCACCATGGTGGGGAGCACTAATGCGGCAGTGGCAACTGGCGTCACGACCGCAGTGTTGTCGTCTACAGCCGATAAGATAAATGGGCAGTATGTGGTACGCGAAGGCGAGACCGAGACATTCACACTGACGGTAACGTATGACCCGACGACCGCAGGGGTCTACAGTCTCCTCTTTGAGAGTCTCAACTTTAGAACAAGCCCGACAGGGACCCTCAAGTCAGCGTATCTGAAAACTGCTCCGGGCACAGACAAGTTGGTCATCGGTAATTAATATCTTCGGGACAAGCATGCACGCAAAAACTCCCCTAGGGGAGTTTTTGCGTGCATGCTTGTCTACACCCTCATCGACTAAGTTTGTGCAGAGATTGCTATAATTCATACATACGAAGGGGGTGGTTCCTTCGCATGTTTTGTGCGAATCAAAGATGATCAGTTGAAGCGCTTTGTCATTGATTCTGGGCTTTTGGCCCGGAAGGACCTTGATAGTGCTGAAAAAAAAGCAAAGGAACAAAACCTCCCCATCTCCACCATCCTGGTAAATGAAGGTTCAATCTCCGAGGATGACCTCAGACGTATCGAGTCGTATGTTCTTGGCATTCCTTTCATATCACTCAATGACAAAAAGATTGATTTTGACGTGCTTTCGCTTATCCCTGAGCCAGTCGCGCGCAACCACAATATTGTGGCGTTTAAGAAGCATGCCGATGCACTCGAAGTGGCAATGCTCGATACAGCAGACCTTCCTGCTATTGACTTCATCAAGAAAAAAGTTGGGCTGAAGATTCTTCCACGCCTGACCGATACGGAGTCGATGAAATCGGTATTGCGGCAGTATCAAAAGACGTTGAAGGACGAGTTCGGCGACATCATTGTGAAGGAAACCGATGCCCTCCGCTTGGTGGCTGAAGATACAGGAGAGGAGAAGAGCGAAGAAGATTTAAAAAAGATGGCGGAGGACCTTCCCGTGGTGCGCATCGTGGATACACTACTGCGCCATGCCATTATTCAAAATGCCTCCGACATTCACATCGAGCCAGCAGAGGAGGAGATTATTGTGCGCTACCGCATTGACGGTATTTTACATGACGCGATGACGCTGCCGCGGCACGCAGGTTCAACTATTGTGGCGCGCATCAAGGTGTTATCTAACTTGAAACTGGACGAAAAGCGCCTACCACAGGACGGCCGTTTTAAGATGGAGATGGAAGGGCAGAAAGTTTCATTTCGTGTATCGATGCTTCCCGTGTATTACGGAGAAAAAATTGTGATGCGTCTTTTGCGCGAAAGTCGTTCAGGCTATTCGCTCGAAGGGATGGGTTTTCATGGGACTGCACTTGAGCGCGTGCATGCGGCAACAAAGGCAACCACCGGCATTATTTTGGTCACGGGGCCCACTGGTTCAGGTAAAACTACTACGCTCTATACTGTCCTCGATCTATTGAATACACCCGAAGTAAATATATCGACTATCGAGGATCCCATTGAGTACCAGATGCCGCGGGTGAATCAAACACAAGTAAAGCCCGATATAGGTTTCACTTTTGCAGCAGGGCTTCGTTCTCTTATGCGTCAGGATCCCGATGTCATCATGGTCGGGGAAATTCGCGATGAAGAGACGGCATCTCTAGCTATAAACGCAGCGCTTACCGGGCATATGGTGCTCGCCACAGTGCACACGAATAGTGCTTCTGCAACTGTCGCACGCCTCATCGATATGGGCTCTGAAGCATTCCTCCTCGTTTCAACCCTTAAGGTTGTGGTAGGTCAGCGGCTCGTGCGTCGCCTTGCGGACTCCAAAGAGCAGTACACCCTCACTGAAGATGAGTATGGAGATCTCTCCAAGCATGTCGATTTCGACCGGGTGCTTGCCGCTCTTAAAGAAGAGAAAATTGTCGAGCCTAAAGCTACGTGGCGTTCCATTCCATTTTTCCGACCAAAGGGGGCAACAGAAAATGATGATGGTTACAAGGGGCGTATCGGTATTCATGAAGTACTCCCCGTGAACGCCGCCATAAAAGAACTTATTATTAAGGGAGCGACCGCAGATGATATTGAGACTCAAGCAAAAAAAGATGGCATGCTCACGATGCTTGAAGACGGTATTTCTAAAGCAGCACGCGGATTGACCTCGATTGAGGAGGTGCTTCGCGTGGTGTCCGAATAATGAATATGACTAAATTTACCTATACCGGTACTGACAAAGAAGGAAAGAAAGTATCCGCGACCATCGAAGCAGCGGATAGGTTTGCAGTATACGATGTCGCTCGTCAAAGCGAACACACCATTATATCCGTGTCTGAGAGTAGTCGCCTGTCGTCGAATGGTGTGCCCCTTATGGATCGTATCAATGCGGTCATTGGCTCAGTCAAACAAGATGAAATTGTCATGTTTACTCGCAATCTATCAGCCATGCTCACTGCAGGACTTCCTATGTCGCGGGCACTTTCAGTCGCCGAGCGGCAGTCAAAAAACCAAAAGTTTAAGCAGACAATGCGCACTGTCAATGAAAAGTTAAACCAGGGTGTTGCTTTTCATGATGCGGTTGCGTTGTTCCCCAATATTTTCAGCCGATTATATATATCGATGGTGCGTGCTGGTGAAGAGGGTGGAACCTTAGCTGCCGCACTCAACATTTTGGCAATTCAAATGGAACGCTCCTCAAATCTGAAAAAAAAGATTAAAGGAGCAATGATTTATCCAGCAATCGTCGTGATTGTGATGACCATGATTGGAGTGCTGATGATGATTTATGTTATTCCAACGCTCACTAAAACGTTTCGAGAGTTAGGAGCAGATCTTCCTACGTCAACACGTATTATTATGGGTATTAGCGATTTGTTTGCGCACCATGCGCTTCTGGTGCTAGTAGGAATGGTGGGTGCTGTAGTTGGTTTCACCGCAGCACTCCGTACCAAATACGGCAGCAAAGTTTTTGAATGGATACTCCTGCGACTGCCGGTTATCGGTGTGATGGCCAAGGAAACCAATTCAGCACGTACTGCACGGACACTCTCCTCACTTCTTGCGTCTGGTGTTGATGTGGTGAGTGCCATAAGCATCACTGAGGAGGTGGTGCAAAACTCTTTCTACAAAACTGTACTTCGTAGTGCTGCAGAGCGCGTAGAAAAAGGAAGTCCACTTTCTGGCGCATTCATAGAACGTGAAGATCTCTACCCAGTACTCGTAGGTGAAATGATTGCTGTAGGTGAAGAGACTGGGCAAATTTCAAAAATGCTTGAGCAGCTCGCGGTCTTTTATGAAAACGAAGTGGAGCAAAAAACAAAGGATTTATCCACTATCATAGAGCCGGTACTTATGGTGGTGATTGGTGGAGCTGTTGGGTTCTTTGCATTGGCTATGATTTCACCCATCTACTCAATTTCAGACTCGATAGGTTAATTTATTTATGCACACCACCTCGGTGAGAAGAAGTGCGACGAGAGGCATGTCCTTCATTGAAGTGCTGGTGGGAGCCGCTCTCATTTCGCTTATCTTCGGTGGCATTATTGCTGGTGCACAGATGGTGCTGACTCTTTTATCAAATACGCGTGCTCAGTCAGGTGCGCTCGCTCTCGCAAACGAACGCATTGAGTATATGCGAGCACTGCCCTACGATAGCGTGGGAACAGTAGCCGGCATACCATCTGGTGCAGTGCCGCAAAATGAATCATTAAGCCTGAACGGCATTACGTACAATCGCCGCACGCTCGTGCAATACGTCGACGCTGCTGCGGATGGACTAGGTGTTGCAGATGTAAATGGAATTACCGCTGACTATAAGCGCATAAAAGCCGAGGTTTCGTGGACGCACAAGGAAACCGCTCATTCAGTGATTTTGGTGACAAATGTGATACCCAAGGGTATTGAAACACTTGCCGGTGGCGGCACTTTGGTGGTGAATGTATTTGATGCGGCTGCGCTTCCGGTTTTTGGAGCAACAGTACGTGTGGTGAATGCGTCGACATCACCCGCGATCGATGTTTCATCTTTCACTACTGCAGAGGGGCAGGTTATGTTTCCTGGCGCTCCTGAAGGGGGTAACTACCAGATAACCGTTTCAAAAACTGGGTATTCAACTTCGCAGACATATAGCGCATCAACGTCAAATCCGAATCCTAACCCACCACATGTGGCTGTGGTAGAAGGGGATGTTTCGACGGTTAATTTTGCTGTCGACAGAACTGGTCAAATGACAGTCATGACCGTACATCCGCCATCACTGTATTTTGATAAAGACACGTTTGACGATGCATCAAAACTTACATACACCGCCTCAACGTCTGTTGCTTTTGGCATGCTTACCCTGACCAACGATGCGGGAGTGTATCGGCCTGAGGGAACAGCGCAAGCAACCACCACTGCACCGGCGAACCTTATTTCATGGAGCGAAGCAATGTTTGATGGTAATACGCCAGGCGCAACGCAATTGTTGGTCGAAGTGCACAGTGTTGATGGTGGTGGGGGAAGTGTACGTGTTCCAGACACTGATCTGCCCGGTAATAGTGCAGGGTTTACCACGTCCCCTATAGATTTAACCAGCGTAGCCCCCAGTACTTATCCGAGACTCGCACTTGTTGCGCGGCTCACCAGCACTGACGCATCGACATCGCCGTCAGTAAATGAGTGGGGTATCAAGTACGAAGCTGCAAACGTACCAGTACCCAACATTTCTTTTACCGCACAGGGTCTAAAAAATATAGGTACTGATGGTGGTGGTGTGCCTGTACCTAAGTATCACAGTACTCAGTCGACGAATGCGTTAGGGACCAAAACACTCCCAGATCTTGAGTGGGACACGTATAACCTCATGATAGACGGAGCAGCTGAGGGGTATGATATTAGCGATGTGTGTCCACGCTTACCACTGTCACTTTCTCCAAACGAGGCAACATCGACGACGTTGGTGTTATCACCGCACACGTCCCGGTCGCTCCGTGTGTTCGTTCGTTCGGTTTCTGGGCAAGTGCTATCGGGCACATCGGTACGGCTTTATCGTGGTGGGTATGACACGACCATCACCACCTCAGCTTGCGGTAACGCATTTTTTGCAAACCCTCCCAGTGCAAGTGACTACACTCTTGAGACCACTGCAGCAGGGTTCCAAGCTGATACACTGGGAAGTGTGACCATAGCAGGAACAGACATTCTTGAAGTAACACTTACTCCACTTTGAGTATGCGCAGACATAAAAATAGTCGCGGCTTTACTTTTGTTGAAATGATAGTGGTGCTTTCACTGTACACACTTCTCATCGTGGTGGTATTCGATGCCATTGCCACTTTTTATAAAACAAATGCGTACACGCTTGCACAGTCATATGAAATTAATTCAGCACGTCGTGGCATTGAACTGTTAACACGTGACCTACGTGAAATGACCTTTAGCGACGACGGTACGTATCCACTCGTGACTATGGGCACGAGCACACTTAGTTTTTATAGTGATATCGACAGAGACAATAGTGTCGAGTACGTTCGTTATGTGCTGCTCGATACTACACTCTACAAGTATATCTACAATGCAACCGGTTCTCCGGTGACCTACCCCACTTCGACGCCAAGTGAAACGCATATTGTGTCCGAGTATGTGCGGAATATTTCACAGGCAACATCTACTTTCCGGTATTATATAGATGGAGGGAGCCAAGCTACGGCAACAGCGACCGTGACTGACGTGCGTTACATTATCCCAACGCTCATTATTAACGTGGACCCGAACCGCAATCCTGGAGAGTTCACTTTGCGCTCCAGTGCAGCGCCACGTAACCTCAAGATCGTTTTTTAATATCTGTCTCTCTGTATGACACATCACGCAAAAAAGCATCGTGGGTATCTCGTACTCCTCGCCTTGGTCTTCGGCGGTATCTTTTTTGCCATCATTACTTCCTTCACCGGTTTTGTGGTAACTCAAAGCATCTCGCAGACTGCTAAGGTAGATAAAGAGCGTGCACTTGAGATTGCTGAAGCGGGATTAGATTACTACAAGTGGTATCTTTCACACTATCCAAATGATGTGACTCATGGAACGACGACACCCGGGCCATATGTCATACCCTATGAAGACCCGGAAGCCGGGCGTATTGGAGAATTTGCACTCACGATAAATGGCAATATGGTGTGTGGCGATTTGGCATCAGTGGATATCACTTCCACAGGAACTGCTGATAGTGCGCCGTCCATACATCGCGCAGTGTATGGACGATATGCACGACCTACCGTGTCTGAATTTGCCTATATTATCAATTCCAACGTTTGGGCAGGAGCAGACAGAACCATCGTGGGCCCGTATCACTCGAATGGCGGTGTGCGGATGGATGGCACAAACAACTCTACAGTGTCGTCAGGTGTAGAAACGTGGTCGTGCACGTCGTCGTTTGGATGCAGCCCAACACAGACAAAAGATGGCGTATTTGGCGCAGGACCGAATAGTTCTCTCTGGAGTTGGCCGTCACCACCTATTAATTTTACCGGGTTGTCAGTCGATCTTGCTGCTATGAAG
>JBJOQE010000042.1:0-34380 GCA_046050105.1 Candidatus Parcubacteria bacterium | reverse complement strand
CTTGCACCAGGCGCATAGAAAGCGTGCCTGACGCTTCGTTCCAGTGGTATGCATTCGTATCGTCGGTGAAGAGAGTCGGTTGAGCGGAGAAGTCATTCTGATAGATAACAGCTGCGGAGGTTGGGGTGGCCCACATCAAAAACATAAGTACCCCGCCTAGAAAGAGAGTATTTTTCATGGTGGGGATTGTATGCCTGTGGGCTGGAGATGACAAGAGGCACACCTCTTTTCTCATATATAAAAACCCACATCTCGCGGAGTTTATACACTATGTACTTCTACGAGAGTGCGCCAGGGTGACGAGCACTCCATGCATAGAGTGCCACTGCAGCAGAGGCTGAAGCGTTGAGTGACTCTGCGCCTTTATGCATCGGGATGCGGAGCGTGATATCGCAGAGGTCGAGCGTCTTTTCACGGATGCCCGTTCCCTCGTTGCCGAGGATAAACACTGACGGCTTTTCAAATTGCTCTTCAGTGACGGTGTGCTTCGCTTCCCCATCAAGTCCGTATGTCCAGAAGCCACGCTCCTTAAGGTCGCGAAGTGTTTGGTTGACATTCCCTACCGATATAAGGGGAACCTGAAATGCCATACCTGCAGACACTTTCACCACAGTGCCCGTAATCGGTGCTTGGCGGTGCTCGGGCACAATGACTGCCGCAACGCCAAAGGCTGCCGCGGAGCGTATGACGGCCCCTACGTTATGTGGGTCCTGCACCTCGCCGAGCACAATGAGTGCAGTGTTTGGTGTCACCTCGAGTGTCTTCATGAACTCGTCGTACTGCTTCATCAGGCGGTCAGCTGAAACCAGCGCCACAAAACCTTGATGTACGGCATCATGCGGGATGGAGCGAGGGGCCTGCCCTACGGGGAAACCATCTATTTGTATGCCTGCAGCGCGAGCTGCGTTCTTAATCTGGTCATCCTGTCGCCCTGCTTCATAGAGCACGCGCTTTACCGCATGAGGTGCCTTGGTTACCGCTTCATACACCGCGTGGCGGCCGTAGATAGCGACTATTTCATCGTGTGGGTGATTCATAGCAAGGAGCATACCCTAAAACGAAAAAATTTGCTATCTTTTCATACTCGTGGTCTACTTCTGTACATGAAAAAGAAGAAGCGCGGCAAGGGAGCAAATTTCTGGGATGCAGAGTACCGCGACGGTGGCCACCTGGCTCTTTCGACGAACGTAAGCGAGGACTTGGAAAAATTCATACGCTTTTTAGAACGCGAGCAAGGGCGTGCGCTATTGAACGTCACCACCTCTGTGGCCGACCTCGGCTGCGGCAACGGCCGCAACATCATATGGCTCTCTGAAAACTACGGCATGCGCGGCTGGGGGTGTGATATTTCAGGAAGCGCTATTTCACAAGCAAAGGCACGCGCAACGGAACAGAAGCTTCCGCTCCAGTTTGAAACGCGCTCTATCGCACCCCCCATTCCCCTCCCCGATGCATCGCAACATCTCATTCTCGATATGATGTCGTCGCACTTTCTAAATGCAGCACAGCGTGCAGAACTTATTGAAGAGTGTTATCGCATTCTTAAGCCAGGTGGTTTTCTTTTTTACAAAACATTTCTTCTGGACGAAGACCGCCACGCCTACCGCATGCTGAAAGAAAACCCGGGCGAAGAGGAGAACACGTACATTCACCCAGAGATTGGTGTACCTGAGCACGTTTCAACTGAAGAAGAAATTGATGAGACCTACGGCCGCCGCTTCCACATTCACAAAGTGCACAAGTCACATCGCCACCGCGGCGAGAATGCCAAGCGCCGCAGTATCATGATCTACGCTGAGAAGCCTGCATACTAATTCGCAGTTGTGTGAGCATATCAAGAGCTACCCTTGATATGTTTGCAGGAACTACTCACTAAAGAAGACGCGCTAGTGCGCGTCTTTGTGTTTCAATATTTCAGTCAGCCGCATCCTCACCTCCGCCGCCACTACGTGCTTCATGACGAGAGTTAATCGCCTCTCATTAGATTCAAGTTTTCGCATATACGCCACCGACACGTCGAGCTGCCGTGCGAAGTCCTCACGAGTGAGTCCTAAGATATGTCGTGCCATACCTAAGGTGAATACTCCGAGTATTCTATTCCGCACCATAGCTGCAGCGGGAACTCCCTCACGGAGCAATTTCACATACCCTGTATGTGACATACCACGCGGAAGTTTATTGGCTTCCTCCCAACGCTGGATGGTACTCACCGTCTTCTGAGCTGCCATTGCAACCTGTGACCTTGTTAACCCCAACTTTATGCGCACCATTTTGATTTCAGACATCGAAATCTCCTCTCAATTCCATCTGAGAGTAATATAGAGACGTCTTGCAGTGTCGTCAATCTATCAAAAACAACCGCGCCAACCGGAGGTCTTCAAACGAGTAGCGGTTCTGGAGGAGTTCACGCGCGGGAGTGAGCGGCACTTTGCCGTCTTCGTCTTGCACCTTCCGGAGTGCTGCAAGCATCTTGGTGAGGTTTTCCTCACTTGGCTTTACGTGCTCAATGTCGAGTGCGGGGTCGAGGTCACCTTCTTCAATGAGTCGCTCGAGATGCGCCACGATAGTGCCTACCGTAAGCTTACGTTCTTTCGCTACTTCTTCGAGCGTCTTCCCCTCTTTCACGAGTGCACACGTTTCCATGAAGGTGGAGATCTTCTCTTTACGTTCGCCCTTGGTGCGCGCCACCACCTCTTCTGAGCCGCCAATCGCTTTAAGGAACGTCTTTTGCATATCCTTAATTTCGGTGTCTTCCATTCCCTCGAAGGCAACCTCTGCATCTTCGGCAAGCGTGCGGAACTCGGCATCAACCTCCAGCACTTCGGGATGCACCTGGAGCGATCGCTCGTTAAACCCTTCGAGGAACAGCCCGTCGAGCGTGCGTACACGCGAAAGTGCCACATACCCCTGGCCATATTCAAACGCGGTGCGAAGATCAATCACCGCCGCGTCAAGTGACATACCTTGGCTTTTGTGTACGGTAATAGCCCAGGCGAGACGGAGAGGAAATTGCTCAAGACCTGCAACTACTTTCCCCTGGTCTTCGATGGTCCACTCGGCAAGTGCCACTTCAATGGTGCGGCCGTCGCGCGTGCGTACCACCGGCTGCCCGCCTGGACGCGCGAAGCTAATCACTTCGCCAAGTGTGCCATTTACATATTTTCCGTCGATGGCATTTTTGGTAAACATTACTTTTGCACCCTCCTTGAGCGCGAGCGCCTCAGGGGAAAGACAGTTTTTCTTCAACCCTTCAACCACTGGCGCGAAGCCATGCGATGACATTTGAAATACGCGCGGTGAGCCAGGAAGGCGCCCAAGCTCCGTGTCGTTCATGCGGTCGACGTTTTGGTTTTTAGGAAAGAGTCGCGTAAGCACTTCTTCAGGCGGCACCACCGCGCGCTCGCGAAGCACTACCTTCACTTCTTCTCCCACCTCACCTCGGCGGAGTGCAGAAAGGATAGCGAGAAACGATTCATCTTCTTGACGGTGCTGCTCGGTTAAGTAGCACACGATAGGCTTCGCTCGCTTCCAGGAAGACGAGTGGTACGCGAAATTTGTTTGCGGCGCATCCATATCAACGTCCACAAACAAATCTTCACTCTGTGGTGCGCTCGACATGCCCATAGCGCGCTCAACGGGTGGTAGCTGGAAGAAGTCGCCGACAAAAACTACCTGCAAGCCTCCCCATGGCTCATGCGAACGACGAAGTCGCCTACACACAGCTTCGACAGTATCGAGCGTATCTTTCCCAAGCATTGAAATTTCGTCAATGATAAGTACACGCGCTGCAGTGAGTCTTTTTACGAGGCGCTCTTTCTCAGAAAGCTGGTCGAGCTCCCATTCTGAGAGCGTGGAGCGAATACCAATGCCGCTCCATGAGTGAATAGTCATGCCGCCCACGTGAGTTGCAGCAATGCCGGTAGAAGCAGCGACTGAGACATCTACGCCGCGCTCGGTGAGGTACTCAATATATCGATTCACTGTATGTGTCTTACCGCTCCCTGGCTCACCGGTAAGGAACACATTCGCACCTGTCTTCAAAATCTCAAGTGCTAAGTCTTGTGTCATAGAGCACTAGTATACGCCAGCTTTCCAAGGAGTCGATAGACGACTATGGAAAGCAAGTGCCCTTGGGGTGCGCATCCGTGCTCGTACTATCTACAATCCCAATGCCTCGCGGATTTTTGCTTCTGTTTCTTCATAGGCTCCTTCACCGATGTGGTCGTATACGATAGTTCCTTCGCGATTGATGAGATACATATGTGGCCAAAAGCGGTTGCTGTAGGCGCGCCACGTAGCGAAGTCGTTATCCATCACCACAGGAAACGTCACACCGAGCGATGCAAGAGCCTTCTCCACATTTGTACGCTCATGCTCAAAGGCAAACTCGGGTGCGTGAATACCGATAACCACGAGCCCGTCATCCTTATACTTTTCGTGCCATTCATTTAGGTGTGGGATAACAGCGCGGCAATTGTTGCACGAGTACGTGAGAAAATCGATGAGCACCACCTTCCCCGCCCCAAGATGCTCTCCTATGGTAATGGGGGCACCGTCTGAATTGAGAAAACCCGACGGGTTTTGAATTTCCCTATAGGTGACCTTCGGTTTCATATCGTCAATCGCATCACGCACAGCTGTGCGGTCCATCTTTCCGCACATAGTGCCGCCAGACATTTCACACTGAATGACGTCATTTGCTTCAGCGGTGGGCTCACCACCATCCGCTCCCTCCATACGTTCAAGCAGTCGCTGCTCGATTTTAGTGACATCGAAGAAACCACTCTCAAGCAGCTTCGTCTCCAGTTTCTTTTCGTACCCAAGCACAATCATCAGCCCGAGAATAATGAAGAGAACGCCAATACCTCGTTTCAAGTACCCATGTGAACTTGAAGCTACCGCCAAGCGGTTGGCGAAGCGCTGCCCTAAGAATGCAATAAGCAGCAACATCATCGAAAGGCCCGCCACATATGCCAGGAGGTACACGGTACCCAACAAGAAACTTGTAGGGAGCACCGTCGCTAAGATGACAAAGTACGTTGGTGAGCAGGTCGAAAAAATGGGACCGAGCGCAGCACCAATCATCACATCTCCCACAAAACTTTTCTTCGTTGCGCCACTCCCTAAGAGTTTGTTGGCGCCACTGCTGGTGCGCCCCACAAGTGGCATGCGCGTCCACAGCATGGGGAAAGCTAGTGTGAGCCCGAAGAGCACAAGGATACCTCCTGAAAGTCCCGGCCAAAACTGCTGCGGCACTTCGATGAGCGCCGTCGACGCTTTAAGGAGAAAGGTGAACAGAATGATGGAGGCACCCAGTGAACCGACCACCACAAACGGTGTCGCCTTTCCCCTCCCGGTTACTCCCGTACCAATCACCATAGGGAGAAGTGGGAGTATGCACGGTGCCAAGACCGTGAGCATACCAGCAATAACCGAGATAATGAGAAGCGTCATGAAATATGTTTATGTGATCTATTTTGCCTTCGCCACAATGTCTGCGAGCGTAGGTGAGCCCGACCACTTCGTAATCAAGTTACCAGATGCATCAACTTGCACCAGGGTGTGCTGGTAGGTAACACCGTACTTTTTCTTAAGTTCTGCAGAATCGTCGTAGTTTACATCTAAAATAGTGAGGTTTGCTGGAATATTCATCGCATTATTCTTGATGTTTGCATCAAGTGTCTTGCATGAAGGGCACCACGATGCACGGAAGAAGAGTACTACCTTCCCGCTGTTTGCCATAGCGAGCTTTGAAGCTGCATACGCCTCGTAGCTACCATGTTTCATCATCATGGCATCACCCATTTCTTCTTTTTTCATCATCGTCTCCTCAGTCACCGCTGGTTTTTGCTTCGCTGCATCAGTCATAGCCTTCGCCTCCTCTTTTTTGATCACAGCTCCGTCTTCCATGGCGCCCGTATCTTCCATCATAGCGTCATCCTTTTTCATCATTGCCTCTTTTTCTGCCATCATAGCTTCTTCCTTCTTCATCTCTGCCTCCATCATGGCCGCTTTCTCTTGTGCCATTTTCTCCGCCTCCATCTTTTCCATTTCCATGGTGGCAGTCATGTTCTCATCGCCTCCACTCTTGCTCATGATGTACCCACCGCCCAAAAGGGCTACCAATACCACGCCGATAATTATGCCTGTGAAATTCATGTTCTCTTGTTTATTCGAATATGTGACCAGTATAGAAAATCCCCACCACAATGTAAAGTAGACTTTACATTGTGGTGGGGATTCTCACCGGTGCCCCGGCTAGAGATACCTTTCGCTATACATCCGTGCCACCAGTTTCGAAACAACCATCGCTCCAAGTGCATAGAGAAGCCAAGGGTCGATAGCGTGCGCAAAACCTTGCACGACAAGTCCCAGCGTGAGAACGCCGAGTCCCGCGAGGTACGCCACCCGTCCCGCATTCATGCGGTGTGCCAACTCACGTTCATCACCACCGTTTTCAAGCATAACAAACCCTGCCCACACCACGAGGAGGAGTGCTGCAATGGTGAGCCATATCATCTCATTCATATTCGGCATCCAGAACGGCAGAAAATCACCGAGTGCCAAAAGCACAAACACAAGTACTGCTGCAGTGCCACCATGTATAGGTCGATTCATGTCTTGTTTATGAAATAGTAAAAATATCCTCAACTCGTTTATTGAAAACGTGCGCAATTTTGAGTGCAAGAAGAACCGAGGGGGTGTAATTCCCCTTTTCGATTGCAATCACCGTTTGGCGCGACACGCCGAGTGCTTCCGCAAGACCTTCTTGCGTCATGCCTTTCTTGGTGCGCAGTTCAAAAACGACATTCTCTATCCGTTCGGTCATAGATGCATCATAGTGTTCCTCACATATATAAGTCAAGCACACTTAACATGTCCATATATAAAGAAAGGACCGGAATTCCACTTGGGAATCCGGTCCATTTATCGTCTTACTCCATGAGCCCTGCCATGTCTTGACCAAACTCTTCTGCAACCACCACACGTGCACCAACTGGCACCCGTGCGTAGAGCCATTCCACATGCGCGTTCAGCATGCGAATGCAGCCAGAGGAAGCAGCAGTGCCGATACTCTCAGGTACGTTCGTACCATGAATGCGGTAGAGCGTATCATGCCCGTCCGTATCGTAGAGGTAGAGCGCACGCGTGCCGAGTGGATTTTCGGGGATGCCACCTGGCATACCGTTTTCCCATGCACGCAGCTCAGGCTTTCGCTCAAGCATCTCCGCGGGCGGTGTCCACGTAGGGTTCACTTTCTTTTGCCCAACCGCGGCAATGCCCGTCCACGCAAACCCTTCCTTGCCAACCGCTATCGGGAAGCGCGTTGCGGTGACACTTCCTTCGTTCACCACGTAGAGCGCTCGTTCCGAGGTGGCGATGACGATAGTGTGCGGAATGTCGCCACCATGCCACGGCACGATGCGAGGCGAAAGTGATACTTCAGTGTCGACTGAGTCGTCTTCTGACTCCTCAGGCTCCAACACTTCCATGTCGTTGCCGTAGTAGATGTAGCCATCGTCGGCTTCTTCTTCGGCAAGAAGAGATTCCTCTGCAAGTGGTGCAGCCTGCACTTCAGGTGGCGCGGAACTGTATGCGTCAAACTGACGCATAGTGTTGGAGCAGCCAGCCAAAAGCAAAGCTGCAGAAATGAGTGCGATGTGAATGAGCTTCATTATCCCTCCGGGGAATATTGTTGAAATCTTTTTTTACTATATCACATTTTATATAAAAAAGCAAGCTTTTTTATAAGAATAGCTTGCTTTTATGGCTTAATGTAAATGTTTTATATCTTTGCGCCGATACGGAGTCCTGCGAGGATATTTTCTGGCTTTGATTCTCCACCGTGCTGGCCTTCAAACGAGGCGGTGGCATCCGTGCCGCACATATTGAGAATCTTTCGTTCTCCTCCTGGGTGACGAGAGACGTATGACGTCAGATCGTACACGCTGCCATTAACCACCGACCAGCAGCTTGCAGCGCCCGCATGCTGCGCCACTTGTGCCGTGGTGTAACCTGATGGCTTCGGGGTTGGTGCTGGAGTTGGTGTCGGTGTGGGCGTGGGAGAAATAGGCTTGGGAGAGGGTTGAGGTTTCGGTACGGGTGAGGGAGTAGGAGAGAGATCTGTCACCCCTGTTTCAGGAGCAGCGGACACTTCAGCAGTATCTGCGGTTTCGGACACTTCAGCAGGCACTTCTCCGTTTAGCACACTTGGTAGTGCGGCCACCGTATCTTGCGTTGGCGCACCTTCGGTTGCTCCAGTATCCATGAGCGTCATGCCCGCGTAACCCATAAGACCAAATACCACAACACCAAGGACACCAATACTAATCAGACGCATACGAAAACCTAAAAATAAATTGCTAACACACTATACTACGCATCTACCCCACTTTAACTTTCACCTCCACAACACACGATTAGAATTCATCGAGCGCCTCTGCGATGAGATCTTTCGCCTCGTCGATAAAGTCTTCAGCCTCGTCTTCATCATCGTTATCAAGTGCATCTTCAGCATCGTTAAGTGCGTCCTCAGCCTCGTCGAGTAAATCTTCTGCATCTCCCACGTCTTCATCATCATCTTGTGCATTTTTGACTTGCTTCTGTGCGCGTGCCAAGTCATCCTGCACTTCTTCTAGTAAGTCCGCTGTATCATCACTCTCACCGATACTATCGATGGCATCGTCGACCAAATCATCTGCTTCATCAGCAAGGTCTATTGCATCTTCGTATTCTTCATCGTCAAACGCATCCTCTGCCTCATCTAGCTTGTCTTTTGCCTCATCAAGCAAGTCTTCTGCCCGGTCAGTGTCGTCGCCTTTTGCATCAGCCTCATCGATGCGATCTTCAGCGTCATCAATAGCGTTATCTACCTCATCAATTTTTTCTTGAGCATCATTTTCATCCTCTGAACCACCAGCATCATCAATAGCATCTTCTGCATTTCCTCGTGCATCTTCTGCCATTTCAATAGTTTCTTCGTATTCCTTCGCAAAGAAGGCCTTCATGGCGTCAAACAGATCATCCCGCGCATCATTAAGGTTGTCAGTTGCAGACGCAATATCGGGCGCGCTGTCAGCACCATCCACCACATCTTCTGCTTCATCGAGAGCATCAAGTGCTTCCATAATTGTGTCGCGCGCTTCTTTTTCGTCACTTGAAACTGCAGGTGTACTTACCGGTTTGGGGGGTACTACCGTAGGTTGCATGTCCTGGAGAGATTTTATTTTGTCTTCAAGTGCTTTCTTTTGTGTTTCGAGTACTGATTCATTTGTGGTTGCCGCCCCCTTCACTTCACCACCTACCATGGTGCTGTACATAGCGCGAGATTTTGTACCGAAATAGCCTGTTGCTGGCGCAATACCCTGTGCACGTTGCCACTTCATCACCGCCTGCTCAGTGAGTGCTTTATATTCTCCTGTTTCCTTTCCCGGTGAGCCCGCTCCAATGTCGGCTATCACAAATCCGTTAGTGTTCAGATATTGCTGCAAGCAACGGACATCTTCTCCGATGACACCAAACTCCAAATCGCGATCAAGCGTGCAAACTGTGGCTCCGTGTGCTGTGGTAGCGTATATACAAAAAACAACCGAGAGAGCGAGTGCACACAGACCGAAGCGACGCAAAGAAATTGATACGTAATTCATAGTATCTATAGTATACCCTACCCCACCAAGGGAGTGTGGATAGCAATCACGAGTGAGAAACGACGCGAAGTTCAAGGAGGGTGCCGTGCAAATGAACACGCACACGAAACTGTTGATTATGCTGTTCGAGGAGAGCGTTAGCGTCTTTGAGAAGTGGCTTTAAGTGGCCGAGCGTGGCAGCCAAGCATTCGGGTGGCACCTGTATATCTTGTCCTCCTTCAACATCCTCAATATCATAGGTAAACCCTTCACTTTTTGCGAAGGTACGAAGTGAGCTTACCATATCGGCAATCGTGCCACGCTCAAATGCGTGCCGTCTCTCAAGTGCATCAACAGGACTCCCTGGCTCGACATGCCACGGACCCCTTGGCTTTTGCGACTGTGATTTAAAAGATTCACTCATATACCGCTCATGCGCTTAGGCGAAGCTGTCGGCGATGTACGCACCCCTTCTTTGGCTAATCCCACACGCGATCTGCGAATCACTTCTGCGCTCACGCATGCCAGTGCAGCACCAAACACAAACGCTGTGGTGAGCCCAAATATGCCAGAAACTACTCCCGCGGCAACGGGTGCAATACCCTGGGTGAGCGCCTGAAGTGAACCGTTAATACCGAGCGCGGCGCCCTGCGACTCAGCAGAAACTCCCTTCGACACGAGTGCGGGAATGGCAGTAGACATTAACCCAAACATGGACGCCATAATGGGCATGAGTGCGTAGAGAAAGATCACATTTGGGGCAAATCCCTGGAGTGCAATGACGAGTGCAAGTATAGGAAGTGTCCATAATAAGATGATGCGTTCTCCATACCGCGCGCTCACAAACCGCACAACGACGACCTGCGCGAAGATAATCCACAACCCTACCACCGCAAAATAAATACCCGTATCTGTCTCGCTGAACCCGAAACGCTCAACCAAAAACACCGTGATGAACGAGGTGAAGAATGCAAAGCCGAGCATCGAAAGAAAGCTCGCTGCGTACACGGGGCGCACATCAACATCACGCCATGCAGCCTCTATGTTATGAAACGCCTTCATGAGCGACAGACTACCGCGCTGTGGCGCCACCACATGTGTTTCAGGAAATACGAACGACACCATAAGTAGATTCACCACACCAAGCATACCTGCGAACAAAAATGGGATGGCCGGGTTACCAGTTGCTCCGGTGATAAAGCCGCCGAGCAAGGGGCCCAGGATAAACCCAAGCCCAAACGCTGCACCGATGAGCCCGAAACTTTTTGCTCGATCCTCAGGGCGCGTGACGTCCGCAATTGCCGCCTGTGCGATAGAGAAGTTGGCACCAGCAACACCGGCAATCGCACGACTAAATAACAGTACCGAAAGTGACGCTATCTCGATACCAAATGCAAAGACCAGATTGGCAATCGCAAGTGTGCCTACGCCGATGGCGAGCAGCTTCTTGCGCCCATAAAGATCCGAGAGTTCACCGAGGATAGGTGCCGCCAGAAACTGCATGAAGCCAAAGAGTGCAGTCACCAGACCAGCAATCACATATCGGGATGTTTCTCCATACCCGGTGAGGAGAAACGAGGTTGAGGTAGGGTCAGTAAAAAGTGACGGGATGATCGGGATAAGCATGCCTACCCCGATCATATCGAGGAGGAGTGTGGCAAAGAGAAGGAAGAGAAGCTTGTTTCGATTCATAGTAAGAAGTATAACCTGAAATCACTGCCATTTCTTAAGTACACATCACTCATCTACGTATCGCTCAAACTCTTCTAGTGCCTCTCTCACCACACGAGCGTCGTTGTCGTCGATGATACCAAAAGCATACTTCTTGAGTACCTCGTGTATTTCACTCACGCGATACCCTTTAGCCTTCAGTTTTTCTGCTTCAAGAAGCACCTTATTGTCAAAGTCGTCCGGATCACTTTTCCGCAGAGCGATATCAAACATCTTGGCGAATGGATGAGCCATAGAGAGTGTATTACCGCATACGCACACCCCATGGGCTGGCATCAGGGAGGCGTTCTCGGCGTGCAAGGAAAAACTGTGAGCAGCCAAATATCATAAGGGTGAACATCCCTGCAAAACGATACACTACCCACACATCATACGAGTGGAGCCGCCATGCCAGCTCACTACCCAGCGCGACAATAACAAAGAATATCCCCCACCTTAGAGACAGTACTCGCCACCCACGTTCGGTGATAGAGAACATACTACCGAAGAGCGGTTTCAGAAGCCCCTTCCCTGCAAAGTAACCGCATAGCAACACGACACCAAATGCGAGGTTGGAAATGGTGTACTCAATAGCGACAAAGTATGGGTTATGGGTGATGAGCGTGAGGCATCCTGAGACGACCACGAAACAACTTACGATAATACTGAACAGGGGTAGTCGCTTTAAATATACGTGTGACACCAAGATTGCCAACATCGTCGCACCTACAAGGAGCGCCACGCCAGTAAAAAAATCGAAGAAACACGTTGCGACGAAAAATGCCGTCACCGGACCAAACTCAACAAGTGCAGATTGCCAAAACATGCGCATATGAGCCATTACTATACGTGAGTGAGTCTCATAACGCACATCACCTGCTGTTAGCGCAAAACTTCACCATCGATGTCAACCAATGTCTGAAGGTAGGCGCTCACACAGTGTTGCGTGAAGTCGATACGTTGTGTCGGTACGTTTGGCCCGGTTAAAAAACCTCCGGTCGCGAGTGCTGTATCGGCTATCTTCTGTATGATTGGTGTGCCTTTACTATTCGCCATCACACGGTACGGTTCAGTCGCTGCAAGCTGCAGTGTACGGTGATAGGCATGCCAAGGGTCAATGTGTGCACGAAGCGACTCAAGCTCCCCTTTTTCAGGGTTGGCCGCAAGTACGCTGTAGGCACTCACCAAACCCTCCACATATGGGCAGTAGTTGTGCGTGCTTTTTGGATATCCAGCATTTCGTATACGCCACGTCGTGAAATCACGCGCATAGGTGACATAGTCAGAGCTTGGCCATAGGCGATTCATATCTTTAAGCGCAGCCATAATCCATAGATACAATGGATTTACATACTCAGTCGTTTTGAGGTACGTGAACGCACTATCAATTGCGTGTTTAACCTCCTCATCTTTCTTATACTGATACGCGCGCACTAATGCCAAAAGTGCTTCGCCGTTTGAGTAGGGTGATTCTCTGTTCACAAACCCATCTTCGACTCGGTAGAGATCGCGAAACCCTCCTGACTCTTTTTGTGCCGCGAGAATAAACGATGTGTACCCCTGGATAAGCGGTGCGTAGGTTTTATCAGCACGTGGATTCTGCTCCACGTAATCGAGGAGACCAATGAGTGCGAGCGCAGCCGCACCAAGTTTGCAGTCTCGCTTTTTAGCAGTGGTGCCAATACATACAAATGTGACGCCTGCCTCCTTTCCTGATACTTCGAGCGAGGTGAAATAGGCAATTGCTTGCGTGATACTTTTGGCAAGCGCCGGATCGTACTCTTTCTTAAGTCGATACACTTCACCAAGCGCAAACAACGCCCCAACTTGCCGCACGATGTTGTCTCCATGCAGATACTCCCCTTCAAATGGCGCATACTCATATGTAAAGTGGCCGCTCGGTTCTTGTGACGTAATGAGCCAGTTCGTTCCATCATTGATAACTGCCCGCATATCAACTGATGAGAGAGCGATATATCGCCTCGCGGCATCGGTTCGCGCAATATACGCACGCACCGCCCCAAGCTGGAGCTCGAGGTCTTGCACCGTGCCTGGCTGTGGTGCAGTCGCTTGTGCACCTAGGGGCACCAGTATCACCAGCATGAGTAAAATCGACAAAAATATTCTTTGCATAATAGTATTCTACCAGTGATTATGCCCCTGTTCACCTCGCGCTCAAGCAAGCTTCAGTGGGTGGTGTATGATACTCATGTTAGTCATCAAAAAATACCCCTATGAGCACAACTAGTTTTGAACTCTACAAAGATAAAGCGGGACACTTCAGATGGAAGCTTGTCTCACGTAATGGTGAGAGTGTTGCTGAAGGCGGTGAAGGATACGTTGAACGTCGCGCGGCAATGAACGCCATCAAGAAACTCAAGGTATGGGCATCTACCGAAAAGATTACCGACATGACAGTCACCGCCCCAGCACCAGCAAAAAAGGCAGCTCCGAAAAAGAAATAACCACTCCACACAACACATAAAAGCACCCTTCCGGGTGCTTTTATGCATTTATATATCCAGAATGTACTGGGGAACAATCTGCTCTCGTATATAGCGACACTGAAGCGGTGACGGGAGTGTACCAAAGGAACGAATACTCTTTCTGCACATCTTCTCGCCACAGTGGCAGCGCATCTTCCACACATCGTCTGAAGCGGTAATGGTCGAGTAGTCGAAACATACCTCCCTACCTTGAGGTATGTTTCGTATTGCCACCATGCGGAGCTTCTGCCCTCTTTTCTCCACCTTCGCATTCGGGTGACATGAGTGGTTAAAGTAGTCGCCAAGTGTTCCTTGCGGGCTTAGGTAGTACTCCTCGTCAAAGCGGTACGTGTTTGACCGCGCTTGCTCATCCATGTCGTCGTCTATGTCACAGGTAACTTTCTTGCCTTCAACTACGTAGAGTACCTCCCCTGCCTTGAAAGCCCGCTTCACAAAAACCCCCAAGCCATTGCGGGAGGTGCGGACTTCGAGGGTGTGTGTGGTGGGGAGAGTCGAGGGCATGGGGTATACGTTAGTAATTGATTGTACTTGGAGTGGGGAGAAAGCGCTAAGTTGTTCTCGTCATAACAGCAAACGGCCGCAACAGTAGCATTCTACGAACGCTGCGCCGTCTGGCGCTGGAACCGTGGTCGGTCAAGCCCGACTTACTCCGTCTGACTATATTCAGAGCAAGGCGTCTCAGGCGCTTAGTTTTCTTTAGGTATGTCAGCAGGTCTCACCATTTCAATGAAAGGCAGTTTGTCTCTCCACATTTGACTTGGTTTGTCTGTTTTTACAAATCCATATTTTGTATAGAATCCAAGCGCTCTATCGTTGAAGCAAAAGACTTCAAGATTGCTTGGCTTATTCTTATCTACCCAGGCCAGAAATTCTTCCATCAGCTTTCCTCCCGTACCTGACCCCTTCACCTCATCAAGCAGATAGATTCCTTCGAGCTGATTGGACTCTTCATTTTTTGAACCATGCATGAACCCAACTATCTCTCCTTTGTTATTCCTTACAATCCTATACAAAACTTTACCCGGATTTTCCAGAGATTCAGCTATAGTATTTTTCCTGAAATCGGTATTTGTCAGCATGTGCCCCAACATCTCATCTACCATATCTTCTGTAAGCCCCGATTCGGGAGTCACATAAGTTTCCTTCCAAGCCTGAATATGCATTGGGGCCAAACCAATTTCATCACCTACTTTAGGCGTTTCTATTCTAAACGCTGATTGCTTTTCTATGTGACCTTCCATGCTCTTTATTATATCGCGTCTGGCAACACTCGAGCTAGAACCGCTTGACACCTTATCCTGCTTGACAGAGTTGCAATGTTTTAGAATTCAATTTCGACGCGTCTCGTGCACTCGATTAAATCTTTGGTACTTCAAACTTTATATAGCCCATATCTTTCCACAGAACCTCCCCAGTTTCTTGATTTATTACTGCAGTTTCCGGAAACTGACCATAATCAGTGCTAAAGAAATATGGTATTTCAGCTTTACTTAAATTCTCCTCATTAATTTCAAGTTCATATACTAGTCCTATATCAAAAAAGGAACTGGGGTAGATAGTTCCATTTATCTGACCTCTGCTATGATTTATTTCTTCTGGTGCTGAAAATATTGTTGGATTCTTCACATCTAAGTATAAATGCCAGTATCCTTCATTATGTTTTATTGCCTTGTTACCAATATTTTTAATAGCAAACTGAAAACGCGCTTCGTACTTTTTACCATCTTTAGTTAGTTGAATAGTATCTCGATATAACCCATTTTGTTTAACAACAAATACTAAGTTTGGCGACTTAAACACATCTGTATATTGGTATACAACAAAGCCAACAACCGCTGACATAGCAATTCCAGACCAAAATGAAACTTGGAAGTCGTATCCAAAAATGAAATCCGTAATGAGACAAAGAATTTCCATACCTTAATTATATCGCTTTTTGAGACTTTGCTAAGTCTATGCAAAATTAGATAAGCGTTACATTAACGCTTATCGTGCTAGTACGAGTTGGCTGCCAAACTTGGACTCGTCCCCGCTTTTTCTAAACTCGCTTCGCTCGTCAAGAACGCTGGACGGAGAAACAGTGAGTGTTCACTGTTTCTCCGACGACCCAGAGGGTACCCCGTCTCCGCCGTACAGGTTCTATATGCCAGACTTGGACTCGGTTCTTACAGAACCCAGTTCAGGTTGTATGATATTTTCTCCCTATGGTCGAAACTATCGACAACCTTTCGAGTCCGCGCAACGCGTTCTGCGAACGCTGCGCCGTCTAGCAACACTACGCAAAAATGCCCCGAAGGGCATTTTGCTCCGTGTTGCCAGACTTGGACTCGAACCAAGATAACCACCTCCAGAGGGTGGCGTCCTACCATTAGACGATCTGGCAATGTTTCTTCTACAATCTGTGTGCCACATGCAGATGGTGTTTCATTCCCACCATACGACGATCTGGCAATATACCTTCCCTTCACTACGAGCTGCGATGTTCTAAAAAAGCGCTTTCGCGCGTGAATACCATACCATAAAAAAAGAGGCCCTGCACATAGCAGGGCATCATAGGTTTAAGACACTTCCTCCGCAAGCACCGCGCCACCCACGCGATGACTCTGCATCACCATCGGCGTCAGACACTCTGCCGCCTCCCGCCTTCGCCGGAGTGCTGCAAGAGCCGCAGGTGGCGTGCACTGCACCTCCTCAAAAGGAGGGAGCTGCGCATAGCCATTCAGGCCAAAGTGGCGCAGCAAACATGGGAGATGTTTCTCCTCAATTTGCCCACTCGCTGAGTACCGCGCACCACTGCGGTGCGAGTACGTCCAGCCGTGGTGTTCCTTCGACCATCCCCAGTCGAGATGGTAGGGCACCCACCTGCGGAGTTCAGGGTCGTATACGCTGTCCGCTCTGGTGCGGCAGCGTATGAGATATTGCATCATGCGTCTCCTCCTAAATTGGACTATACCACGACATGACATTTATGTACATATCACCGCCGCAGTACGTCAGCGCCTTTCTGAGCGAAGTGATGCTTCAATAAAAGCAGAAAAAAGAGGATGTGGTGAGAGTGGGCGTGCATGAAACTCGGGGTGGAATTGCACTCCTACGAAAAATGGATGTACGCCTTTCGGTAGTTCGGCAATCTCCATGAGGCGGCCGTCCTTAGACTTTCCAGAAAACACCAAACCTCCTGCTTCGAGTTTTGGAATGTACTCAGGATTTACCTCATAGCGGTGGCGGTGGCGCTCGGTAATCCTTGCACTTTCATAAGCTTTTGCGGCATGAGTGCCTTTGAGAATCATGGCCTCATACTCACCCAAACGCATCGTGCCTCCCATGTCATTTTTTGCTATCTTCTCTTTTTGCTCGGGCATGATATCGATGAGCACATGGGGTGCCTTGGGGTTTATTTCAGCCGTGTGTGCGCCCGTGAGCTTCAGCACATTTCGTGCATACTCAATCACCGCAAGCTGCATGCCGTAGCAAATACCAAAAAATGGAATGTTATTTTTGCGTACGTACTCGATAACCTTGATTTTCCCTTCCACGCCCGTTGCGCCGAAGCCACCCGGGATGAGTACGCCATCAAACTTCTTAAGATCAGATAGTTTCTTGGTGCCTTTCTCAAAATCTACCGAAGAGAGGTAAGTGATGACCGGTTTTGCGCCCTTGGCATAGGCAGAATATTTAATAGCTTCAAGTACTGAAATATAGACATCAGAAAGTACGAAGTCGCCTGAAGAGAAATACTTCCCCACGACGGCAATCTTCACCTCCTTTTTGGGTGCTTTTGTTTTTGCCACAAACCGCTTCCATGAAGCGAGGTCAGCGGGGTGCTTGCACTCAAGCTTCAGCACCTCACAGAGCTTTGCAGACATGCCATCCTTTTCAAAATTGACCGGCACATCATACACACTCTTTACGTCTGGTGCCGAAATAACGTTCTCTTTTTTTACATTGCAGAACTGTGCGATTTTCTCCTTCCGCTTCTCATCTACCCCGACTGGGCTTCGCGCAATGATGATATCGGCAAACACCCCCGCACTGTTGAGGGTCCGTGCCGCATACTGCGTAGGCTTTGTTTTCATCTCGCCGATGGAACCAGGCACCGGAAGATACGAAACGAGCACCACTGCAACGTTCCCATTGAGCTCCGTTTTCATCATACGAATAGCTTCGAGGAACAAAATGTTTTGGTATTCACCCACCGTGCCACCAATCTCGATAAGGGTCACGTCGGCGTCTTCCCGTTCTGCTGCCTTGGTGATTTTCTCAATAACGGCAAGCGGAATGTGCGGCACCACCTCTACGTTTTTTCCTTTATATTCAAGATTGCGCTCTTTGCGTATCACCTCCTGGTACACGCTTCCGGTCGTCATGTAGTTTTCGCCAGTGAGCGATATGTTGAGGAAACGTTCATAGTTACCCATGTCTTGGTCGGTCTCACGGCCATCTTTAAGCACAAACACTTCCCCGTGTTCTGTGGGGTTCATGGTACCCGCATCGACGTTGATGTACGGGTCTATCTTAAGTGCGGTAACGGTGAGGCCGCGAGCCTTAAGGAGAAGCCCAATGGATGAAGAGGCAATGCCCTTCCCCACACCCGACATCACACCGCCGACGACAAAGATGTATTTTCTCTGTCGTGTGGTGCGCTGCCGTGGTGTTGTCATGCGGTAGTGAGTTGATTATGCCTTCAGATAGCGGGTGATGGCAAAAACTGAAGATATTGCGCCGAGCGCCACACCAGCACCCACGATGGTGAAGAACATTGAGGGGAAGTTTTGTATGTAGTAGTGGAAAATATTGAGCTGGAAGAAGGATGCCGTCACACCGCCGAGCCAAATGGTGAGCGGGTAGAAAATCACCAGCGTCACCATACCGGCAATCACGCCATACATAATACCTTGGAGGATAAATGGTCCGCGGATGAAGGTGTTCGATGCACCTACTAGGCGCATTACGGTGATCTCCTCACGAGATGTGTAGATAGCGAGACGGATGGTGTTGAAGGTGATGAGTACCGATGCGAAGATGAGAATCGACAATGTGACTACGCTAAACTTCTCAACCCCATTGATAATGCGGGTCAGCTTATCGATGGCATCTTTATTCTTATAGAAGTTTGTCTCACGTATAAAAGGCTTTTCAGGGTCTTCTAAATCACGTTTTTCCTTCAAAAACGCTTCAATGCCCTCATACTGTGAGGTTTCCTTTGCTCGAATAGAGAGGGTGGCACCGAGTGGATTGTCGCCGAGCTCATCAAGCGCCTGGAGGGTGAGCTGGTCATTGCCGTGGCGGGTCTTAAACTCATCTAGGGCTTGTTCGCGTGAGATATAGGTAACCTCTGCGACGTCCTGCAGACCTTCGAGCGATGACTTGAGTCCCAGAATATCTTGTTCTGCCGCCGACGTGACAAAGTACACGTTAATATCTACTTTCGAACGAATTTGTTCAAGCGACGTGTCGAGGAGTTGTCCAAGGAAAATAGCGACGCCGATGGTGAACAGTGTGACGGTCATCACAAAGATAGCGGCAAGGGAGACAAAGGCATTGCGCCAAAAGCCCACAAAGCCTGCGCGACCGATTCTCTTCATTCCTGTCCAAGTTCCCATGATGATATGTATATTACCTTACAGCACGTACTTCCCCTCGTTGTCATCGCGAATTACTTTCCCCTCATCCATCGTAATCACGCGGCGGCCGAGTGCATCGATGACTCCCTTATTGTGCGTGGTCATGATGACGGTCGTGCCGAGGTCGTTTATCTTCTTTAAAATTTGCACCACTTCGTAAGTAGCAATGGGGTCGAGGTTGCCCGTTGGTTCGTCGGCAATAATGACATCGGGCTGATTCACAATGGCCCGCGCAATCGCTACGCGCTGCTTCTCACCACCTGAAAGTTCGTGGGGAAAGTTCCACATCTTGGTGCCCAAATCGACGAGCTCAAGCGCTTGCGGTACATTCTCAGCAATTTCGTGGTCGGAGCGACCATTTGCTTCCATGGCAAACGCGATGTTTTCAAATGCAGTTTTATGAGGGAGGAGTTTAAAGTCTTGAAACACGGTACCGAGCTTACGGCGATACTGTGGGAGCCTACTCTTCGGAATAGAGTGAATATCGAGCGACTCAAAAAACACCTTCCCGTCTGACGGACGGTCTTCGGCAATAAGCATTTTAAGGAGCGTGGTCTTTCCTGCGCCTGAGTGTCCAACAATTGAGATAAATTCACCGGGTGATACCTGGAAGGTGATGTCATGAAGGGCGACTGAATCGCCGTTATACACCTTCGAGACTTTATCAAAATATATCATGGGATAAATCGTGGTTGTGGAGCGTACATACTTTGACGCCACACGAGAACAATGCCTCTTATTCTACTCTATGCGCGGACCCTCGTCTATAAACGCACTGAGGTCTCCCTCGAGTACCTTGTGAATATCGCGCACCTCCACCTCCGTACGGTGATCTTTCACGAGCTGATACGGGTGGAGTACGTAGGAACGAATTTGGCTTCCCCACTCAATCTTCATGGTGCGCTCGATAGAAAAACCTTTAAGCTCTCGCAGGCGTTGTGCCTCTCTAAAAGCGTACACCTTTCCTGCAAGCAAGGAGAGTCCTCGTTTTTTATTTTGCTCTTGGCTGCGTTCGGAAGAGACGTGGACTGAGATATTCGTTGGCACATGCACAATGCGCACCGCAGTCTCGCGTTTGTTTACATTTTGCCCGCCAGCGCCCCCTGAACGCGCGAAAGAGACTTCGAGTTCGGTATCTGGAAGTGCCAACTCACCTTCTGCATCTACCTTAGGAGATACTTCTACTAATACAAAGGATGTTTGGCGTTTCCCTGATGCATTAAATGGTGACATGCGCACCAGACGGTGCACGCCCGACTCACTGCGGAGTGCGCCATACGCTCCCTTACCCCCTATTTCGAGCACGAGGTTGCGATACCCTCCGTGGTCGTTTTTGTTTTCATCTACAAGTAAGACCGACCAGTTGCGTGACGCTGCATAGCGTTCATACATCTCGCGGAGCATACGCGCAAAGTCTTCGGCATCATCTCCCCCCGCTCCCGAAACGATAGTCATCACGGCATCATTGCGGTCATACTTTTCTTTTCCCTCTGCAGCGCTTTTAAGCTCTTCGCGCTCTTTAAGGAGTGCCTGCGCCGCTTTGGGGTCACTCCAAAAATCTGCGCGAAGCATGGCTTCGTCAATTTCGGCAATGCGCGCTGCTGCTTCCTCTTTAGTCATGACGAGTAGTATACCCGCACACCCATCATTCGTATATACGAATGATGGGTGTGCGGTCAAACGCGCGTCCTTGCTAAAAGTTATTTTTCACGGTATACATAGCATCCACAGAGAAGGAGTAAGACATGAACTACCACACTGACGACAATCGAGTCGTCTACGTAGCAGGATGGTCGGGAGGTGCCGCGCAGGCCACCGCCGCACCCCCACCAGACGGCGCCTGCGGCAACGGCCATGTGGGCCCTGTGGGCACCACCTGCACTCAAGATGGATGCGGAAAGCTCATTGTGAACACGCACTAACACGACGCTCTGCTTCGCAGAGCGTCTTTTCTTTTGCCTCGTACATGCTATAAACAATGGTAGTCGAAAGGAGTCCCCATGCGCATAGCGGCCGAAACTATCGAAGAGTTCCTCGCACTTACTCGATTCCCTTTGCCAAACGCCAACGACAACCACCTGCGCTATCTTGGCACCTGCCGCGGATGTGGCATGCCCTGGGAGTCGGATGATCCTGACTTGCTGTGCGAATGCAAAGATGTCATCGAGTTTGTAGACACAAAAGCACCGGCCAAATGACCGGTGCTTTTTATCGTTGAGCCATCTCCCAGGATCGAACTGGGGACCTACTGCTTACGATGCAGTCGCTCTACCAACTGAGCTAAGATGGCAAACTTTATTTTTCTACGAGCGATATTTTACACTACGCAGCCAACACTTTAATCGGTTATGACCATCGACCCTTGAGCCCTGCCTACGGCATCTGTACACCATGTCGATATTTTATTTCGTAAACTCAATAAAATATCTGGCATGGTCTTGCGACATGCTCCCAGCATGTCTCACTCCCTGGATCTGTTCGATCCCGAAAGTTGCCTTCTCGTCATTTCATTCCTCGGAGCCAACTCCCGGGTCGGTCACGAATCACTAATTCTTTTGTTCCAAGTATTCACAAAAGACTAAGTGTTCTTGACCACACCTCGTAGTCGCAAAGCGACATACTCCGGTTTTCGATCCCGGACGTGCATGCCGCAGGGCATGCACTGAGTTGTCACTACGTCGCTTCGCTCCTTGAGCCAACTCCCGGGATCGAACCGGGGACCTCTTCCTTACCATGGAAGTGCTCTACCGACTGAGCTAAGTTGGCTTATTTTGCGCGCAATTTCTCAATTGCAGACACGATGATACCACGAAGCTTGATATTAGAAAAATAGATGCTCCATACGAAAAACCCCAAGATGACGGATGTCCTCTTGGGGTTTTTGTGGGCCGTATTAACGACTGTCGCGGTTGTCGCCACCAACAAAGGTGAGCGCCTTCCCTTCCTTGCCACCACGGCCTGTTCGGCCGATGCGGTGTACGTAGTCCTCATATGAGTGAGGAACGTCGAAATTGATGACGTGTGAGACATCATTGATATCGAGTCCTCGTGCGGCAACGTCGGTTGCCACCAGCACGCGCACACGCCCGCTCTTAAATGCATCAAGTGAACGCTTACGCTGGTTTGAACTCTTGTTACCGTGAATAGACTCAGCGCGCACACCACGTGCCATAAGCTGCTTGGTGAGACGCTCCACACCGTGCTTGGTTTCGCCAAACACAATCACCTTCTCGAGTGCTGGGTCACGGAGTAATTCTTCGAGAAGCCCGAGCTTTGACGCACCTTCAGTAATGCGGATAACGCCCTGCTCTACCGAGTGTGCAGTCGTGCCTGTCTTCGTCGATACGCTAATTGGTGACTTCAAAAATTCACCAACGAGACGCTCAATCTCAGGCGGCATAGTTGCCGAGAAACAGAGTGAGTGACGCTCGTGATGCATGCGCTCCATAAGGAAACGAATGTCGGGGATAAAGCCCATGTCGAGCATACGGTCGGCTTCATCGAGCACGATTGGGTGAAGCTCTTCATGTCGAGCGCCCGGCGCTCGATGAGGTCTTTAAGACGTCCTGGCGTACCAATGACGAAACGTGCATTACGCACAGACGCAATTTGTGGGCGAATGTTCGCACCACCAATGACGACCGCCGCAGAAACACCGAGGCCACGCGCAAAGCCGATGTACTCGTCGTAAATCTGTGTCGCAAGCTCACGGGTCGGTACCACGATGAGCGTCTTTTCATGCTCATGCACCAACGCACGGTCAATAAGCGGAATAAGGAACGCAGCCGTTTTACCGGTACCGGTATTAGCAATACCTACAATGTCCTTCTTCTCTCGCACGTGCGGAATGGCCTTATCCTGAATCGGTGTAGGGATTGAGTACCCCTTTGCTGTCACCTGCGCACGAAGCTTCGGATGAGAAATGAGCGACGCAAAGTTATTGGTCACTACATGGTCTGGTATTGCTGAAGCATTTGCTTTATGCGCTGCGCTTTCACGTTTGGATTTTTCAATAAAACGCTCAATGTCGAGGTCGGGTGCAACGAAACGTCGTCCGCGGCCACCGCCACGACTTCCTCCGCGAGAACCACGATTAAAATCGTTTGCGGAACGATTTCCGCCGCTACGGAATGAACCGCCGCGTGCAGATCCGCCACGAGTAGACGATTCGGGCGACCACGCACGGGTGCGCGAATCGCCTCGTTGTGACGAGTAGCCACCGCGGAAGCTCGACTGACCACCACGTGAAGTACCGCCGCGCGAAGTGCGAGACGAACCACCTTGTGCATACGTAGGGCGTGTATAGCTCGACACGGCGCCAGGAGCAATGTCCGGCATATCTGAGGTGTCAGTACCAACGGTAATGATGGTATCGCCTATGTCATCTGCCTGGATAATGCCACCAACGCTGCTACCACCATGAGGGCGGTATGGTCGGCGTGATGGGCTTGATGTACGCCCTCGTGAAGGGCCTGTGCCGGCGCGAGAGTGCCCGCCGGAAGCTTGGCGCCGCGAATGACCGCGACCACCATGAGAATGGGTTTCCATTACTTCGTATATTTAACGTCTAAAGCATCCCACCGTACTTCAAGGGGATGCTTTGAGAGCGAATCCATGGGAGGGCGTGGCGCTTATGCGCAAGCTGCTCCTAAGTAGAGTAAGATAAAAATATTATAGCAAATAAGAAGTTTTGTGTCAATTCTTTGGTATCCCCAGGAGCTTCCTGACATGCACACAGCTGCATCCTGCATAGAAAAACCCTCCGTTCTTCACGGAGGGTTTTTGTTATTTCTTTACCTTTTTTGGCTTCTTTTTTTCTTTTTTGTGTGTGATTCCTTTTGCCATGGTGTGATGGTGTGCTGGTAAACGATAGAGTAAGTATACCAACGGAACTTAATCGGAGGTGTAGCGAGGTGTGGGTATGAAAAACGCACCTCTTTATTCAATAGGTGCGCGTGGCATCAGACAATCACATCAATCTTAGCAGCCATTATGAAATCGTTTTCACTTAAATCATTGATGGCATGGGTTGTCATGATCAAGATGACCTGATTGTAGTTCTCGATTTTGATATCAGGATGATGGCGCTCCGCTTCGGCAATTATTGCCACTCTGTTTACAAAGTCAATTGCGTCGGGAAATCTGTTGAAACGAAAATGTCGCACGAGCGTACCCACCCCCCGGCTAAACTCATACCGCCAGAGAGGGACTTCTGTAAGAAATTTTTTAGTTTGCGGCCACGTTAAGCGTGGTGTTTTCGGTGTGCACGCAGCGCAGCACTGCTCTGCTAATCCACAAGTTTCATTCATCTATATCGTCCTTCTTGGCAAGTTATCTGTCCACACTATGCCATGGACTTGGTCACGAGTCATTACGCAACATGCTCCAAGTATTCGCATCGTGCTAAGTGTTCACTATATCGACCTGCAGTCGAAGAGACTTGACCCGCTTTTTCTCATTCGCTTCGCTCATAAGAACGCTGGTCGGAGAAATAGTGGGTAGCCACTATTTCTCCACCTCAAGCACTCCCTCCGGTCGTCTTGTATACCGGCTCCGCCGTTCAAGTCCCTTCGTCCGTCGCAAATAAGAAAAATCCCAAAGGTATACTTTGGGATTTTCATTTGCGCGGTCGAAGGGACTTGAACCCTCGGTCTCCGCCGTGACAGGGCGGCGCTTTAACCAGCTAAGCTACGACCGCAAGCGAGGACAAGAATGAAAGCTCGCTTTCATTCTTTGTCCGAGCGCAGCGGTCGATTTGCGTAGCGTATGCGTAGCAAATTCAGTCCGCAGCCTCTCGAACAATCATCGTGCGTTGTGTGTGCTTGAGCGCAGCGGTCGGTTTGCGATAGCAAACTCAGTCCGCAAGTGCTCGAACGAGTACTGTGCTTTGTCTCTACCGTCCGAGCGCAGCGGTCGATTTGCGATAGCAAACTCAGTCCGCAAGTGCTCGAGCGACATCATAGCAAAAAAGCTACAAATTGTCGCTTGGTGTCGAGGGTGGGGATTGAACCCACGACCCCGGGCTTATGAGTCCCGTGCTCTACCAACTGAGCTACCTCGACATGACTTTACGCGAATGGATGCACAAAGCTCAAAAACGATACCATATTCACCATTATTTTCAACGAGGACACAGTATGGCCTCTGCTTTCGGAATGTCGTCCGGGCACCCTACGGGGACCCACATATCCTGCTCGACTACAGTAACGGGGTGCTTTTTTGCATACTCGGTAATAGTGTCAGTGAGGTAGTATTCGCCGCTCGCTGAAAGGTTGGTATGAATATCGAAAATTTCATCCGTCACTACAAAGCCCCCAATATTCACATAATTTGATGGCGGGAATTCTGGTTTCTCCACAATCGCCTCAAGCATACCATCAGGACGAATGACGAGCACCCCGAATTTCTCTGGAGTATCTGAACGTGCGGCAAGCATCGCTGATTCATTCATCACTACCTCCTCGAGAGCCTTTTTTCCATGTATGTCATCTGCATACATCACCAAAACCCTCCCCTTTACAAATTCACGCGTTCGCATAAATGCATCCGCGGTACCAGCTTTGGGGTTTTCTTGCCGGACATACGTAACGCGTTTCCCACAAAATTCTGTGCCGCAATACTCCTCAATCATTTCTCCTTTGTAACCAATGACGATAATAAGTTCATCAATAAGTTCAGGGAGTGACTGCACGATATGTGTAATAAGTGGTACACCACACACAGGCACCAGTGGCTTTGGCATGGTCAGGGTGAGTGGGCGCATGCGCGTCCCTTCACCCGCCGCTAAAATAACGCACTGCATAAAAATATTATGTCTTATTACACCCCAATATGGTTTCCGCCTTCTTAATATCGTCAACCGTAGCGACAGGAATCCATAAATTTTGCTCTACGACAGCAATAGGATATTGCGCCGCATAGCGCTCAATGACTTCAGGTAAATAGAACTCATTTTTCACGGCCTTTTCTGGAGGAAATTTAAAAATGTGTTCGTCGATAACCATAGGGCCTGTTGACGCACAGTTAGAGGGCGCATGTTCGGGCTTTTCAATCATAAGACCGAGCGTGCCGTCGGGGTTACGTACTACGATGCCGAACTTCTTTGTTTCTTCAACGGAAGTTACCAGGAGTGAGCGCGTGTATGAAGTGGCGCGCGCCAGGTCATCCTTGCCGTGAATATCGTCAGCAAAGAGCAGGAGGAACCTCCCTTTGATGAGGTCTTTGCAGAGCCAGAGCGCCTTTGCAGTACCATTTTGCTCTTCTTGCTTCACATACGACACTTTTCTGCCTAGGTATTCGTGTCCGCAATACGCCTCTATCATCTCGCCCTTATATCCGGTAACAATGATGAGCTCGTCAACGGATGATGGAAGTGCCTCGACAATATGTTGGAGGAGCGGCTTTCCGCACACCGGCACGAGCGGCTTCGGCATAGTCTCGGTAAGTGGACGCATGCGGGTTCCAAGACCTGCGGCTAAAATAACGCACTGCATGTGGAGAGGAGATGATTGCTTCTAAACGTATAAACGTCGATTGTTATAACACACTCACTTGCAAAAAGGTACCGACTACACTCTCTCGTGGCGTCTTCGCCACACAAAGAGCATACAGACAAAGATGAATACAAATGAGGAGAACGCTATGAGCGGAAACGTCATAAAGCCAAACTCAAAGATGAATCGCTTCGCACAGTCGGAGACACCTGACGCCGGGCATGGCAGTACACTTCCCCCACCCATTTGAATGTAGTGGTGGTAGAGCGCAATGAGAGCACCGATGGCAGAAAGTGCCATTGCATAGAGCGCCGCATTCGCATCGCGACGCCACAGTGCAAGCGGGAGTATAAACGCGAGGGGGTAGAGAAACACACGTTCCATCCAACAGAGTCCACACGGCACTACGCCGTAGTACTCAGAATAGACAAGTGACATCACCAACCCAGTGATTGCCACAAAAGACGTAGCGAGAAAGGCATACCGTACTACGATACGCACCAGGTACGTCTGTTGCAAAAACAACACCACAAACAGCACTGCTGAGGCAGCGAGCATGAGCACTGCCCCCACCGAAACGAGCCAGTTGAGTGTGAGAATTTCCATAAGAAGAAAGGAATATTAAGAAGCGGTATCCGCGGGAAGTTCGCAGCCAGTCTTTTCAGCAAGAGTGGTGAGCGGCACTTCTCCATTTTCGCGCGTGCCATCCTTAAATATCCAGGTTGGATACGACTCTATGCCCTTCTCGATACAAACAGGTGTACGCGTCTTTCCGTCAGGGAGTGAGCACTCAACATACGGGAGGAGCTTTGCCGAGCTTCCAAACATGCGCTTCTGACTCTGGCAGTGCGGGCACCAGAAGGCACCGTAGAAGGTCGCCTCTTTTTCCACTAAGCACTGCGCGAAGCCATCGAGTTCGCCTGCGACTGTTTCTCGATTTGCCACCACAAAGCCAAGCCCAATAACCACAAGTACGGTGATGCCGATAATGGCAAGTGTTCCTTTATTCATCCCGTTAGAAATTAGATCCCAATAAGTCTGTATGTCCCGAATGCATCCTAGAAATTGCAATGCAATTTCTAACGGGATTCATATGGAGGAAGTATAGCATTCTAAAGAATCCCTACAACAAAATCCGCCCGAGGCGGATTTTGTGTTGCGTGTTGCGGGGCCCGGAATCGAACCGGGGTCTGGAGGTTATGAGCCTCCCGAGGTACCTCTCCTCTACCCCGCTATGTTGGTCATCTACAGCTCACTATCGTCGCTAGACAGAGGAGACCTCGAGACAACCTCCCGGACACCAGTCCTAGAGACTACTGCACCCTCTTCTATCACGCGAACGTGTACTGCACAGCATACTACGCAAAAAGTACGCTGTCTAGCTTAGTGGTGTCCGCCGCCAGTACCATGGCCACCGTGAGCCAATTCTTCAAAGACTTTTTTGTACTTTGCAATAGTTTCGTTCGCAATACGCTTCGTCAAAATAAAGTCACCGCCCTTGTGCGCAATCTCGTTACGCACTTTATGAGCCGACCACGCCTCGTCGAGCGAATGGAGCGTACTATGACTCATATGCTTGAGTCGCTCGCCGATGGTATTGCCGGGAATATGGTGTTCTTCAAGCAGATCCTCAAGCATAATATCCGCCTCAATGATAGCCAGGCGCCAATCGTTGGGGTTATCTGACGATGCATGTCCCTCAATAAGGGCAAGCTTCCCGTGCGACTCATGCTGCACGTTAAGCTGCTTCCATTTCATCTCCTCAGCGTGGAGTAGCGCGTGCTGCTTAGCGCCAAGTTCATTGCTGCGAATGCGCGCATAGATGATGCCGTAGAGAAACACTGCAGAGAGTATCAATGCAAATACTGAGTACACCTGCCACCAGCCGTACAGCGTGGTGAGAATCGCGTCATAATTACCTGTCCCCGCATCGGTCCCATACGCCGGTCCAAACCCAAAAAACGCAAACAATGCTTGAATAGCGGCCATCACACCGTCAAACGAAAAGCCGACTTGCGTATACTCGACGGTAAGATGATCTGCAGGCATGAATATGAGGTACTAAGTGGCTTCAAACTTTTTTCCGATGTCGAACAATCTATCCTCTCCATTATGCGGCGCCATAAACTGAATGCCAATAGGAAGTGACACTTCGTCACGCACAACAGTTCCTGCGGGTATCGAAATAGCAGGCACACCGGTGAGATTAGCCGGTACGGTAAAAATATCAGTGAGGTACATCGAGAGTGGATCGCTCTTCTCGCCCAACTTAAACGCAGGCATCGGTGCAGTAGGGGTAAGGATGACGTCCACCGTGCTAAATGCTTGCGCCAACTCCTCGCGCATCACCACACGCACACGTTCTGCTTTGCCGTAGTACGCGTCGTAGTAACCAGAAGAAAGGACGTAGGTGCCGAGCAGTATGCGACGCTTTACTTCCGAGCCAAAGCCCAGACCACGTGAACGCTCGTATTCATCTTTCAAGTCTGCGCCCTCGACATGCAGGCCGTAGCGCACGCCATCGTACCGTGCAAGATTAGAAGAAATTTCTGCATTCACCACCACATAATATGCAGCAAGCCCTTCTTCCATCATAGGCAAATCCACATCAA
Source organism: Candidatus Parcubacteria bacterium (assembly GCA_046050105.1). GTDB lineage: Bacteria > Patescibacteriota > Minisyncoccia > Phycocordibacterales > UBA918 > JAYQPD01. The sequence continues at coordinate 4,808 of JBJOQE010000042.1, read as the reverse complement.
CAATCTCGTGCCCCGCGCTGCGCAAACGCGCAATCGCTGCGTCAAAAACTGCCATCACATCAGGCTCGATGCCTTTCATGAAAGCGCGCGGAATACCGATGCGATAGGTTTCTTTTTGTGGAACTTCAGGATATTCAGCATCCGCATAGGTGGTCGCGTCCTGCACATCTTGTCCTTGTATCACGCCGAACACCGTTTCGGCGTCTTCCACCGTATGGGCAAAAGGGCCTGCCTGATCAAGAGAAGAGCCCATAGCAATGAGACCGCTACGCGACACCCGGCCATAGGTTGGCTTCATCCCCACGAGACCACAAAACGATGCGGGGAGGCGAATTGAACCGCCAGTGTCGGTCCCGAGCGCCGCCGGCACACTGCCCATAGCCACTGCCGCTGCAGAACCGCCTGAAGACCCTCCAGGGACACGTGACGTATCAAGTGGGTTTTTGGTGGCGCCGAATGCTGAGTTCTCTGTCGATGAACCCATAGCAAATTCGTCTAGATTTGTTGCGCCAATAATGATGGCGCCAGCTTCACGCAAGCGCGTGGTGACTGTTGCGTCGTATGTTGCAACATAATTTTCCAGCATTTTCGATGCGGCCGTAGCGCGCTTACCTTGTACTAAAATATTATTTTTGAGTGCAACGGGGATGCCTAAAAGAGGCTTTTCCGTCTTCCCTTCTTTGTAGAGAAGATCCGCTGCTTGTGCTGCTTTACGCGCATCATCATACACTTCAAGATATGCATGTACATCAACATCACGTGACGCTATAACCGCAAGCGCACGCTCAAGTGCCAAAGAAGGAGTGTCTTCACCTGCAAGAAAACGCGTGCGAAGACTTTTGATAGTATCGAAATTAGTCGGCATCATTAGTCGTATTCAGAATTTTTTTAACAAGCGCATACTGTCCAGCCCGCTTGGGGAATGCGGTCACAATCGCTTCGGTATATGCACCCGGTTCGTGCGTCCGCGCATCATCACGAAGCGGATTTACGTGTACGGGAAGCACTGGTTCGCGCTCACCGAGTGCCAACCCTTTAACATGATCGATGTATCCCAAGATAGCATCTGCTTCGATAGCAAAAGATGCCTGCTCTGTATCAGTGAGGTACAGCCTCGAAAGGGTGGCGAGGTGTTGTATATCAGCAATATCCATACGCGCATAATATCACTAACCCCTGCTCTGTGCTAGAAAATGACTCGCCGTGTAGTACACATACTTGACCTCACGTTGGAGCACGTCCTAAATGTTTTTAAGCAATGAGGTGAAGGCGGATTCATCTAAAATTGTGACGCCTAATTTCTGTGCGGCGACCACCTTAGAGCCGGGATCCGTTCCCGCTACCACGTAGTCTGTTTTGGAGGAAACCGACGAAACTACTGCACCACCACGCGCACGAACCAAGTCGCCTGCCTCATCACGTGAATACGTGGACAGTGTGCCGGTAAACACAAACGACTTCCCTGCAAGCGCTGTACTCGTCGTCCCCTCATGAATAATGGTGATGTGCGCAAGCAGTCGCCAGTACATTGCACTCATCTGTGGGTCTTGAAACCATGTTCGTATCGATGCCGCAACAATCTCGCCCACTCCATCGATTGCCTCCAAGTTCGCCTGGGACACATCTACTAACTTCTCTGGCGCATGCGTGGTGCCGGCGATAAGCCGTGCCATAGTAACCCCCACATGATCAATGCCAAGGCCGGCAAGAAGTCGCCACAGCGGCATTTTTGCTGCTTGACGTATTGCCGCAACGGCGTTCAGTGCAGACTTCTCTTTAAAGCCCGGAAGTAAAAGAAAATCATCTGCCGTCAGTGTAAATAAATCGTCGAAGGTGTGTATTTTCCCTTGTTCAAGAAGTGCGTCGATGGTTTTTTCACCCAAACCGTCAATATTCACCCCATGTTTTGAAATAAAATGGTAAAAACGCTGACGCAGCAACACATCAGAATCTCTCACCACGCATCGGTATGCTGCAGTGCCTGGCACCCGTTCTATGGCACCATCTCCACCGCACTCCACCACGCGTTTTGGAAATCGGTACGCTTTAGTACCGTCGGGTCGCAGTTCATGTATGACCCGCACAATTTCAGGTATCACATCGCCGGCCTTACGGAGCACTATCGTGTCACCAACACGTATACCCAGCGCTCTGATTCTATCTTCATTATGTAGCGTGGCGTGTTGCACCACCGAACCCGCAACCAGCACAGGCTTCATTACCGCCACAGGCGTCACCACACCGGTACGGCCAACCTGAAGCTTGATATCCTCCACCGTCGTGGTCACCTCTTCCGCAGGAAACTTAAACGCAATACCAAAACGTGGTGCTTTAGCAGTGTACCCAAGTATATCCTGATGCATCACCGCATCCACCTTAATGACAATTCCATCCACACCATACGGGAGTGTCTCACGCTTCTGTATAGAGAGCGTGCGGTATGCGTCTATAGCATCAACCGATGTACATTGCTTCCACGCTGTATTTACCACAAAACCCAATTCCGCAAGATAGGTGAGTTCACCGGTTTGTGTTGTGGGAAGTGCAACCACACCATCAGCACTACGCTCCAGGTCATAGGCAAAAAAACGAAGTTTGCGTGCTCTGGTCACTTCAGGGTCCAGCTGACGAAGCGACCCCGCTGCAGCATTGCGCGTATTTGCAAATGGTTGCTCCCCCGCAATCTCACGCGCTGCATTAATGCGCTTTAATTCAGACTCTGGCAGCCACGCTTCACCCACGACGATGAGCGGTCCCTTATGTGGAATCTCCTTTGGGATGTCGGTGATAGTCGACGCCGTATGAGTAATGTCCTCGCCCACCTGTCCATCACCGCGTGTAGCAGCACGCACCAGCATACCTCCCTGGTATTCAAGTACCACTTTCAAACCATCAATCTTATGCTCCACCACATAATGCGGTCGCCGGGTGATACCCGCAGCAGTGAGGAGCTTGATGATGCGTACCTCCCACTCAGTCAGCTCCTCTTTAGTGAAACAATTATCAAACGACCATTGTCGAACAGCATGTTTCACTTTACTAAAAGCAGCACTCGGTGCGCCACCTACCCTACTGGTCGCATTCGTCTTTAGGCTGAGGTGAGGATACTCATGTAGTAACGTCTGCAGTTCGGCTACCAAAGAGTCGTAGGCGGTGTCTGATATAAGCGGGGCATCGGCTTCATGATACTGCTTCTGATGATATAAAATCAGAGCTTCAAGCTTTAATGCTCGTGTGCGAATAGATGCTGGTACCGTTTGCCGCGCTATGTCTTTCATAACTCTATTCTATCGCGCTTGGTGAATCACGCAAAAACCACCTCTCGACCGTGTAGAGGCGTAATCCACGCATGAAGCCTAATAGCTCGCACGGAGCGCCCGCTCCACTACACGCGCTGAGCTGAGTCCGTTACAGCCACGATTATACCCACGTGACTCAACTTGGGTACATGTTGCACGCGCATCACAGGTACCTGCCGCACCCATAGAGACTGGGTTTGTCGCACTGTAATACTTGGTAATTGCAATCTTGGTACACACCGTCTGTCCGCTGGTGTTCCATTCAAAAACAAAAGTCTTGGCGACACCGCTCGTTCCGCCCGCCGGCGCTGTGGTCGACTGATCCATGCATGAAAAACTTCCTCCTGTAGCCGACAAGTCAAAGACACCTCCTGCGGTTGAGGTGTCGAAGTACAGCGCGCATTCCATACCTGCATCGGCAGCATAAAATGCAATCTCTGATTCACGCCCAGTACCAGAAAAAATATACTGTTTTAAAGTGATATTCAGCATCGACAGCCCAACCGCAAGCACCACTGAAGAGATGAGTACTGCGACCAAGAGCGCAAACCCGCGTTGTGGTGTGTGCTGCTTATGCACTCCTGTGTTCGTATGCATCATATATTATTGTATTGATCAAACATACGCGACTGCACTGTAATCGTCTTTGTCGTGCCTCGCGACAACCAACGGACGGTCACATCGACCGAGACTTCATTACCACTCACCGAGAGCACCTTAATAGAACGTGAGTAAATGGTCGGTTGCCCACTCGTATCATGCGCATAGATACCGCGGTCCGCACCAATGCTGAGCCCTCCTGCACGATAGTACAAGTTGCATGCTGTACCCGCACTCCATGCGCAATCGATGAAATTCATATTATCAACATCAATACCACATCCAGACCCCGCAGCGTTGACACATGCTGCTGCTGAAATTTTAGTACGCCAGTTCACTCCCGCAAGCGCATTGTCATCGCGAATGGACCGGATAAGCTCAACACCTTCCTGCGCTATATAAAACGCCACGATCTGATCACGCGCATATACCGTATTTTGAATACCCTTCTGTGCGATCGCCATAGGTCCTCCAATGGAAAGCAACATAACCGAAATAGCCACTAGCGCTTCGATGAGCGTAAACCCTTTGGTTGGTTGCGTATGCTTTTTAATAGATATCGACATATACCAACATTACAGATCAAGCATACGCTGAACCACGGTTGATTGCAGTTTCAACGATGAACTTTCTGCAGTCCCCGCATTGGTTACACCATTCAAGACGATGGTTGTCTTTGGCTGTACAGTATCCCCAATAGTGGACCCGGTCACATGAAACAAGAGAGTCTCCACATCAAAGTCTGGGGCAGTGAGGGCATATGCAGACCCGAAAACAACTCCATTGGCAGTGCCCGTGGTGTCGACCTCCATCATGATAGACCCTGTGGCAGTGGTTGTGTGCCATACATGCACAAACTGTCCACGGTCATCAGTAAAATACACTTCATCATCGCCACTGGCGCAGTCG
>JBJOQE010000041.1:0-4467 GCA_046050105.1 Candidatus Parcubacteria bacterium | reverse complement strand
CCGTGTAATGCGTGACAATGGCCCCGTCTTAGGTGGCACATAGCCGCGGAGGTTGTTGGTCGAGTAGCGGCCAATCGCTTTGTAGTTTCGTTTCGTCTCGCGCGAGAGCGTCGAGAAAGTAAGCTGTGCAATTTCCATACCGGGGCGGAGGATAATGGGTACGTTATTTAAGTTACAGAGTTCAAGTGCAATATTGAGGAAGTGGCCGGGGTTTACGAGAGACGCTGAGTTGTGTACCAGAAGGCCAATGCGGGCAAGTGACGACTTGCCGTTCACTTCAATCATGTATTTATCAGATCCGAAGAGTTCTTTCGAATACCCCAAAATTGAGATACCTGGGTGAAGCACAAACGATTCGCCGTCGGCAACCATGATTTCTTCGGTCTTTGGGTAAATGCCACGCACCGGGTCGATAACTGTGGTGGTGTGTGCGTTGTTGACAATAAACTTATTACCAAGGCGGATATCGTAGCTTGCGGGTTGCAAACGCTTTTTCTCGAAAGGATCGAGGGTAATTTCCCCTACTTTTACGGCAGCCTCAATGTCGACGTCTGAAAGAAACATGGTTGTGTCTAAGTTAGTTATTCAATTGAAAATACTTTCTCTGTTCCATAATACTCCGGCCAGTTTTTGTTGTAGAAGTCGAACATACGCGCGAGCCGCTCTTGTGAGAGCTCTTCTACACCAAGCTCTTGCATGAGCTCCTCAATTTCACGTCGCGCTCCCTCTATCATCCCCTCCTCTGGTACTATCTTCTCGAACTCAGCGAGGTACCCGTACCCTGCATTTCTATCGAGGCACACGTTGGCGCCCTTGTACGCGTACTCTTCTCGCGTACGAGACCACTTTGCTTGGTACGTAAAACCAGCGCCGCGCACTTTCCCATCGAGTTCTTCCAGTGAAATGGGGACCGCTTCTTCAAATTCGAGGCGCGAGACGGTATTTGAACTCGTACCACCATCAACAGACGCTTTGAGAACCAGATAGGCCACATCATCTTTCTGCCTGGTACGAACAGAAAAGCCAGTACCCTTCTCTATCATAAGTGCGAACTTCTCTCGCTCTTTCGTATTGAAAAATTCTTTCGTAAGCTCAAACAGTGCGGCGACGTCGCCGCCTTCAAAATAGTGATTGAGCTGTGTATTACTTGACGTGAGCACAGTTCCAGCGTCGGCTGCGCGCATCTTCGCGAGGAGTGCCTCAGCGTTCTCTTTTCCCCCCAGAAGAGATTTGATTTCGATTTCGTAGTGAGCCATGTGTTACAAAAATGAGCTTTTATTATATCGTTCTTCATGCGCGAACAATAGGAGTGACGGGGGTGCCTTTCAGTGTCATAATCCATACATGCATGCAAAACCACGTATTGCGCTTGTAGTGGCCATGAGCCGCACCACGCGCGCCATTGGAAACAAGGGGAAGCTCCCCTGGCACATCCCCGAGGACCTCCAGCGTTTCAAAACGCTCACCCTCAACCACCCCGTTATCATGGGGCGAAAAACCTTCGAGTCGATTGTTTCGTACATTGGCACACCACTCCCTAACCGCACCAATATTGTTATTTCACGAAACCACGAATACACGCACCCGGGGGTGATGGTTGCGCAGAACCTCGAGGATGCACTCGAAAATGCGCGCGTGATTGACCTTGAAGAAATACACATCGGTGGGGGCGCAGAGGTATATAAAGACGCCCTTCCCCTTGTTGACCGCCTCTACCTTACCCTCGTTGACGACGAACCTACTGCGGATACCTTTTTCCCGCCGTATGAAGACACCTTCACGACCGTTTTAGCGCGAGAAAAACACTCTACAAAAGACGGGCTTACGTATGAGTGGCTCACACTTGAGCGCCCAAATCGACACACATAGAAAAAAGCAGGGATGGGTATCCCTGCTTTGTGTTAGGCAGCAACTTTTTTGGCACGCACCGATTTGTTCGTATCGCGAACAAATCGACGATTGAGCGCATCGGTAATGCTGTCGAGCGACGCCCAGCGCTTGTCCTCGCTGGGGAGATGCTGGAGGGCGGCGCGGATTGCCTGAAGCCCAATCATAGGCGTCATGGCCCGAACGGGGTTCGGATCTTTCTGGAGCTCAGGCCGCTTGGCCTTGATGCCAACCGAGTCGAGATCGACTGTGGCAAAGTAATACCTTTTGCCGACGGTGAATCCTGCAGGGCGGCGGTCCAGCGGCATGTGGTGGTCGTAATACCCGAAACACTTTACCTTCGGGTGCTGAAACTTTGCCGGCAGCTCCATACTGAATGCATCGGCGAGCAGCTCCCAGGCAGCCCGATGTACTGTTTCGCCTTTTTTCAGCACTCGCTGTGGGAGCATGAGCTGTGAGCCAGGTGCGTTTTCGTAGTTGACGAGCGGCACCGCGTAGACACCATCTGCGACCGGCATGATGCCGATAAGTGCAATGGTTGGGCGGAATTTCTGCTCCTTCCACGCAGCGCGGATGTTTCCGTCGAGATCTGAGCCAACGAGGCTCATGAGCTTTGAAACGGGGCGTTGGGGCATGTTGCTTCTCCTCTAATGAACAATTCCACTACGGACTGTACTACATAATACAAAAAGCGCAAGGTATTTCCTTGCGCTTTTTGTATGTAATGCAGCGTTCCTACTTTACATCAACCCCCATTGAGCGTGCTGTACCCGCAACAATCTTCATTGCAGCTTCGACATCGTTGGCGTTCAAGTCTGGCATCTTCTCTTCTGCGATTTCACGCACCTGTGCCTCGGTAAGGGTTCCTACCTTCTGAGATGGGGTCTTGCCAGAGCCTTTGTCCTTACCCAACTTCTTAAGGATAAGTGAAGACATCGGCGACACCTTCATGATGAAGTCGAAAGTGCGGTCTTCGTAGACTGAAATCTCAACAGGGATAATGCTGCCCATCTTGTCGCGGGTCTTCTCGTTGAATTGGTTTACGAATTCACCGATGTTAATACCTGCCTGACCAAGCGCTGGGCCAACTGGTGGCGCAGGGGTTGCCTTTCCTGCAGGAATCTGGAGCTTAAGCTTCTTTGTTATTTTCTTTGCCATAAATCAATGTTTGACAACTATACCTATATTTTACGAACCTGCAAGAAGTCGAGCTCAACGGGGGTCTCACGACCGAACATCGACACAAGCACTTTAACCTTGCCGCGACGTTCATCCACCTCACCCACCTTCCCTTCAAGTTCACGGAATGGGCCGTCGGTAATGGTCACCATGTCGTCTGGGGCGAGGTCTACCTTATGGGTCACGGTGTCGTCCTGCATGCGGCCCATGAGCTCCTCAAGCTCCTTAGGAGCCAAAGGTACTGGCTGTGTGCCTGAACCCACGAACCCGGTTACACGAGGGGTGTTGCGCACCACGTACCACGACTCATCGTTTACGATCATCTCCACAAGTACATAGCCTGGGTAGATGCGCTCCTCTTCGGTGACGCGCTTTCCTCCCTTGATACGAATCTTTTTCTCCGTTGGCACCACAACGTCGAAGATTTGGTCCTGCATGTTCAATGATTCAATGCGCTGCTTCAAGTTGCGCGCAACAGCGTTCTCATAGCCTGAGTAGGTGTGAATCGCGTACCAGTGCCGTTCTCCTGTGGTGAATTGTTTTGCCATAAATGATACGGGCGGCGGTTAGCCAATAATGAGGCTGACACCCTTAGAAAAGAGGAAGTCAAAAAAGCCAAGGAACAATGACACAATCACAGACACCACTACCACGGTAGCCGTATACATGATGGTCTGCTTTTGGGTTGGCCACGAAACATGCTTGAGTTCTTCGCGTGTTTCTTTGATGTAGTTTACGAAATTGTTCATAGAAATATGATGCTTATGCTTAGCAAGCTTGGCACTTAGGGCAATTTAAAATCGCCCAGGGGGCGACGTTATCTCTATAGTATCAGAGCCCTGGAGAATGTCAAAAAGCCCCCACTCCGAAGCGGTACGCAGAAGCTTGACAAGCCTATATGATAGTGCTATAATAGGAAGGAATTGTACATCACAACCTAAAAAAGGAGGTCCACATGATGGCCAACGATTCAAACGTCGTGCTGCTCGTAAAATTCTTTGTTCCTGACCACCGGGACAACCTCGTCCCCTACGGGGTTGAGCGCATCGATGAGATGCCACAGACCACCCGCCACTTCAATAAGTTGAAGCGAGTTGGTCTCAAAGATCTCGCTGTATTCGGCCGCGTTCGGCCGGGCAAGCAGGATTCTGGCACAAATATTGCCAGCCCTGACATGGCGTCGGCGCCACAATTTCTCCAGACCATGGAGAAACACGGCCTGGCCATCTTGTCGGCAAAGCGGTTTGCTGACGACAAGTGGAAGGGCAAGCCACGGTTTGTGGTCACCCTCGGCATCGGTTTTGGCGAAGGTATCGCCTTCAAAAAGGCCGATCAGGAGGCACTCAAGAAGTTGTTCCAGAACACCTGGCAGCAATGCCATGTGTGGGATAACTCGGCCCC
>JBJOQE010000040.1:0-9882 GCA_046050105.1 Candidatus Parcubacteria bacterium | reverse complement strand
TCCGATCACCTCTCACATCCTCGAGTTTTGCCGTTTCCATTGCAGATTCCCGGTTGAGCCGGGAGATTTAACAATAGACTAACAAAACCGCCTACGCACCCTTTACGCCCAATAAATCCGGGTAACGCTTGGGGCCTCTGTATTACCGCTCCTGCTGGCACAGAGTTAGGAGCCCCTTATTCATGAGGTAACGTCAAAATTTCCTCCCTCATAAAAGAAGTTTACGTCCCGAGGGACTTCATCCTTCACGCGGCGTCGCTCCGTCAGGCTTTCGCCCATTGCGGAAGATTCTCGACTGCAGCCTCCCGTAGGAGTATGGACCGTGTCGCAGTTCCATCGGTGGAGGTCAGCCTCTCAGCTCTCCTAGCCGTCGTAGCCTTGGTAAGCCGTTACCTTACCAACTAGCTGATAGCCCGCAGGCCATTCCCGAAGCGATAAATCTTTACACTTTCGTGACCATCACGTATTATCCGACCTTTCGGCCGGTTATTCGTGACTTCGGGGTATGTACCTACGTGTTCCTACCTCGTCTGCCATGGGCCTAAACCCATTCGACTTGCATGCCTCATCCACGCCGCCAGCGTTCACCCTGAGCTAGGATCAAACTCTAATTAAAGAAGCCACCTGTTACAGTGACGATCTAGCCTAAGGACTCGAAGACAGGAATTAAAAAATTCCCGTCCGTACTTTGGATCTTAATGCTGGTGCTATTCAATTTTCAAAAATCGCTTTTTCTCTCGCTCTCTTCCGTTGTCGCAGGAACTACCTGTCGACGGCACGGCGGGGAGAAATAAAGGCCACCCACAACAGGTAGCTCGGCTATTATACGGGTTTTGAGTTTAGAGTCAAGCGGTACGCGTTGAAGAAGAAATATGGCCTTAGATATGCCCCATTTCACAACTCAAACGACCGCAAAAAGGCAGAAAAATACCCCATTTTGGCTTTGCAAAAATGGGGTATGCGTTATGCAGCGAGAGGTTCGAGCTCTACGGCATCAAAGCGGCCGAAAAAACAATCTCCCTTCCGCCAGGTGCCAAAACCACGACGAAGGCGGTCAATGCACCACAACTTTCGGTCACCATGCCACCACACGTTGAGGGCAGTACCATCACGGAGGTACAGAACATTGCGTGCTGTACGGCTGAACTTTGGAGAAAACTCGAAAGAGTTCCCCAACTCCGCGACCAGGAATTCTGCCGCTTCATCGAAGGTGAAGTACCTCCGAGAAGAAATGTAGAGGCGCATATCGAGGTCCGGAGTCTCTTCGCCACAGGCAACAACGTAGACATCCATGCCAGCATCTTTTTGCGGCCAGACCATAATGGTCCGGAACAACACCTCGTGCAGGTCCATGCTATACCTTACCTTTTTGCGCGCTGCAAGAGCACGAAAAAAATCTTCAGTATTGTACGGGATCGCCTGCATGAGCCCGATGTGGACAACGCCGCATGTGTGCGGCGCAGAAAAAAAAGATTTCGCTTGTGTAACCGTGTGCATTTTAACTCCTCTCAAAGAACGAGAGTGCACAATACGTTCTATTTTATATGCTGTCAAGCATTGCGGTACTGAGATACGCGCGTGCTAAAATACGTCACGATATGCAACACGAAAATATCATCATTTCTGTCGGCGGCTCCATGATTGTCCCTGGCGACATCGACACTACTTTTCTTTCATCGTTTAAAGCACTCATCGAATCTGAAATCGACCAACATGGTCGATATTTTGTTGTCATTGCAGGAGGTGGCAAGACAGCACGCAAATACATGGACGCTGCAGGTGTTGTTTCGGACCTTACACCAGACGACATCGACTGGCTCGGCATCCACGCTACTCGTTTAAACGGTCACCTCCTTCGTGCCATCTTCCGCGACCACGCGCACCCGGTGATGATAACGAACCCCGACGATATCCTCGATATTCGAAAAGATACACCGCTTATCGTTGCTTCAGGCTATCGCCCTGGCGCATCAACCGACCTTCGTGCAGTACAAATAGCGCATCGTCGTGGTGCCACCAAGGTCATCAACCTGTCCAATATTGACTACGTGTATACCGCAGACCCGAAGAAAGATCCGAGTGCCACTCCCATTGAAACTATCTCCTGGCCAGAATTCCGCAAGCTCATTCCCAAAGATTGGGACCCGGGCCTCTCTTCCCCGTTTGACCCCGTTGCAGCCAAAGAAGCCGAGCTTCATGGCATTGAGGTAGCGATTTTAAATGGCAACAACCTCGCCGAGCTTAAAAAGTGTATCGATGGCGTTCCGTTTGTCGGCACCCGCATTCACGCATAACAACAAAGCCCGAGAGATGCTCTCGGGCTTTTTCGGTCGATGACGTAGATTATTTCTTCTGATCTATCTCACCAAGTAACGTATCGACATTTGTGTGGAGTTCATTGAGCGAGCCATCGTTCATGATAGTTTTGTGTGCAAGGCGCATTACCCCACGGATATCCATATCGTGTGGGCCCTCAGGGTGCATCTCACGCTCTTCGTGATACACAAAGGTGAGAAAGTCTACCTGGTCGGTTGCAGATCGGCGCTCCTGCACACGGTGGAAGCGACGTTCTTGGTCGGCATCAACAGCAAGTAGGAAAACGTCTTTGGAAAGCAGGAATTCGGCTTCGCCCACATTTCTAATGGATTCTATGACTGCGTCTTCTGCGTTATCGGCGACCGCCTTTTCATACAACGAACGAATGATATATGCAGGGTCTTTGGTGGCGCGAATCTCGTTTGCGAGAAGGCGCATCTCGGAACGGTTTACTTCACTCCCCTTTTTCTCAAGCTCAGAGGTCAAAAACTCACGCACCGAGTAGTGGCGGTATCCCTTTGTGGCAAGATATTCAACAACCGTGCCTTTCCCTCCACCGTTTGTTCCAGTAATACCAATAATCATGTCACCTACGCTTTCTTTTCTTCTTTTACTGGTTGCACTTTCTGGTATTTCTCAATGAGTACCAAAAGTGGTGATGCGAGGAAGATAGATGAGTAGGTGCCCGCTACCATACCTACGATGAGGGTGAGTGCAAAATCTTTGGTAGCCATAGGCCCAACTGCAAACAATGCAATAAGCACAATGATAACCGTCATTGACGTGTTGAGTGAGCGTGCGAGCGTTTGCGCCGTTGAATGTGCAACCACTTCAGCAAATCGTTCGACTTTCTTCTTATCTTCATTGAGACGCAAGTTCTCACGAATACGGTCAAACACCACGATGGTGTCGTTTACTGAAATACCCAAAATGGTGAGGAGCGCCACAATGAACAGCACATCCACTTCCGCACCGCGCACATAGCCAAGATACGCAAAGAGGCCGGTAGGGATAAGAATGTCGTGCATGAGCGTAATCACGATGACGATACCGTACTTCCACGAAGAAACAGGCTTTGACACATGGCGGAAGGCAAACGCGACAAAGAGAATGATGGAAAGGGTCACGAGGCCAATCGCCCACCATGCTTTTGCCATAAGCTCTTGGCCGATTGAAGGGCCGACAGAGTTGAATTGCACTTCTTCTATGGTGCCCACAGAACTAAGTGCCGTAACCACCTCTGCTTTTTCTGCAGGCGTAAGGTCGCGGGCACGCACCATCACGTTTTGTTCGCCGGAGGGCTGCACACGCACTTCACCAAAGTCGAGTGGTTCAACAGCTTCCCGAATGAGGTCTACCGATGGTCGTCCGTCTGGGTACGCAACTTCGAGAAGCGAACCTCCTTTAAGGTCGATGCCGAGCGTCAGACCCCACTTAAAGATAGCGATGACCGCGATGACCGAAACGAGAGCAGGGATAATGAAGAAGTTGTACTGGTTTTTCAGAAAAAAGTTTTTCATAGAGCAGATGATTAGCGTGAGAATCCAGAACCCATAAGGAAGCGCCCGAGAGACTTTTTGGTGTCAACACGAATAGCCACAAGGAGCGTGCGCGAAATAGTGATGGCTGAAAGCATCGACACCACGACGCCAAGTGAAAACACCAGTGCGAAGCCTTTGATGAGTGCAGTACCGAACCAGAAGAGAATAACGCCCGCAATAATGTGTGCGATGTTTGAGTCGCGAATCGCGAGCCATGCACGAGAGAACCCTTCGGTGATGGCGGTGTCGAGATCTTTCCCTTCTGCAAGCTCTTCCTTAATGCGTTCGGCAATAAGAATATTGGCGTCCACGGCAAGGCCGACTGAAAGTATGAAGCCCGCAATGCCTGCAGCAGTGAGTACTACCGGTATAAGCTTAAACAGTGCGAGCATCATCACTACGTACATAGCGAGGGCCACAACCGAAACCACTCCAGAAAGGCGGTACCACACAATCATAAAGAGCGAGAGGAAGAGAAAGCCCACAATACCTGCGTACACGCCAGCGTGGAGTGCTTCCTCGCCAAGTGCTGCGCCAATAGATTGTGTGCCCGAGAGCGTGATGGGTACAGGCAACGCTCCGAAGTTGAGATTCCTTACCAGCTCACGCGCTTCTTCTGCGGTGAAATTTCCAGTGATAATAGCGGTGCCTCCCGTGATAGGTTCTCGAATGACAGGGTCGGAGAGAAGTGCGCCGTCGAGGAAAATGGCGAGCTGCTCGTTCGTGTGTTCCGTGGTGATTTTGGTGAAGAGTTCATCGCCCTCCTTATTGAAGGAGACCTGCACGATTGGTTCTGAAACACCCGTGCCTGAATTATTCGCGTTGCCAAACACCAATTGTGCGCGCTCGATGTAGCGGCCCGTAAGCCCCGTTTCAAGATAGCGTTCACCGACACCTTTGCCATTTACTGTTACGTTGTTCACCATCGCTCCTGAAGTAGCGCTCTGTTTGAGCTTTTCAAGAGCCTCCTCAGCGGCTACTGCTTCAGCATTAACGAGTTTGAACTCAAGGAGTGGCGTCTTGCCAATGCTCTTAACCGCCTCGTCTACATCGGTCACACCCGGAAGTTCTACCACCAGACGGTGAACTGGGTCGCCCGCAACCGAAGACGACTTTTCAACCTGCACAATCGGCTCTGAGACACCGAAGACGTTGATGCGGCGTTCAATGACTTCTCTCAGTGAATTCATTGCTGCCTGCTCTTCGCCCGGAGTCACATCAGAGAGATCTGCATCAAATACCAGGTGGCTGCCGCCTGCGAGGTCGAGTCCGTATTTAAAGGGCTTGAGCGATTCTGGATTCACCGTTGCTACATACACAAAATACGAAACGGCACACCCGAATAAAATTACTGCGAGTGCACGGAACACGCGTACTGCGTGTGTGGCTGTCTTTGAAGGCGTCGTAACATTCTGATTCATACTGAAGAGTTATACCAAGGACGAGGCGTCTAGTCTATGGAAAGCGCGTCCTTTCTCGCTCCTAATGTGTAAAGGTTCGAGAAAAGTAGAGCAACGGCAATAGGGCCAATCCCGCCTGGCACGGGGGTTATAAGGGAGGCTACACTCGCACAAGAAGGATCGGCGTCCCCCGCTAGCTTCCCCTCTTCCTCTGAGGTACCTGCATCAAATATCACCACACCATTCTTAATCATGGAAGGAGAGACAAGCGCAGGCACGCCGGCACCTAAAATGATGATATCTGCCGTCTGGAGATGCGGCTCTTTGGTATCGAGGTTTGAAAGCGAGACCACCTTCCCTCCTTGCCGTGTAGCCCACACTGTAGCTGGCGCACCCACCAACCTCCCCTTTCCAATCACCACCACTGCTTTGTTGTTAAACGAGACACCGTACGCGTGTGCACTGTACGCAATCGCGGCCACCACCGGTGGCAGCACGGTTTCATCACCCGCATCAAACATCTTCCGAAGGTCATCCCCCATCGCATCACAATCTTGAGAAGCTTTGAGTGCACAAAGGAGCACGGCGACATCGATATGTGCAGGGTATGGAAGCTGTAGAACCACACCATCGAATGCACCGCATGCTTCCATGTGCTCGAGGACTGTTTCTGTTGTAGCGTCATCTTCGAGCGTCATCACCGTAAGCTCAATACCGAGCTTCGCTGCGACACGTTTTTTGATACGTAAGTACCGTTGTGTGGCGAAATTCGGCGCAACGGAAATAATGGCCATCGTGTATGCGCGCTTTTTGTGACGCGTCGCGAGCTCGTGCAAAATCTCGTGCGCTATCTTTTTTCCATCGATAATCATAGCGTTTCAACTAAACCTCGTATGCCCTCTTCAAGAGAAATGTGTGGAAGAAATCCAAGAAGTGTCTGCGCCTTCGTGATGTCGGCGCGTGAATGCAGGATATCGCCCGGGCGTGCGGTAACATAGGTTATCTCCCCGCCAACAAGCCTTGCAACGGCGTTCATGGTGACGCCTCTACCTGACGCAATGTTGATAACTTCACCATGCCCGACAGCCTCACTTGTGGCAGCCAGAAGGTATGCGTGCGCTACGTCATGGACATGTACATAATCGCGCGTCTGCTCTCCATTCCCCGTAATAAGTATCGGTAGACCCTGTTGCTTCTTTGTGAGGAAAATACCTATTGCGCTCGCATATGCGCCCTCCGCGCTCATACCAGGACCGTAGATATTGAATGGACGTATAGAGACTGTCTCGAGCCCGTAGAGTGCGTGCCAGAGCGCAGCCATGCGTTCTGTAACGAGCTTGGTTTCTGCATACTGGCTTTTAGGAAACGGTGTGAGTTGTTCATGCACGCTCGCCTCAGTCTGGTCACCGTACACTGCAGCCGAAGAGGCGAGCACCACACGCGGCGGCACGGCCATACTGCGCGCTGCCTCGAGCACATTCAAGGTGCCCATCACATTCGTTTCGAAATACGCAGCGGGTATTTCAATTGATTCAGGAACACTCACGCGTGCCGCAAGATGAAACACGTACGATGCACCAGAGAATGCCGAGATGAGTGCATCCCTATCGCCAATATCAGCAACGACACTCGTGGCTCCAGCCGCAGTTGTGGCGCGAGTATCCACCGAGACGACTTCCCCACCCTCGTGTGCCAAAAGGGTGCACAGGTGCACACCTACAAAACCAGCGCCACCGGTTACCACACACTTTTTTCCTTGCACGGCATTCATAGAGTTCTGCATATAATTATGTACCACTCCGCATTATGAGCGCTTTCAATGTCTTAAGAGCAATCTCCATATCGAGGAAGAAGGAGCGTCGCTTGAGGTAGTATAAATCGAATGACAACTTTGCAATGGTGCGTTCAACATCGACGCCACTTCGCGGAACATCAAAGTCGTTAATCTGCGCCCACCCCGAAAGCCCTGGCTTGATGAGATGCCGCATCGCATAGTGAGGAATCTCTCTTGTGTATACGGAAACGAGCGCGGGCATTTCTGGCCGTGGCCCAATGAACGACAGGTCGCCCCGTAGTACGTTAAGTATTTGAGGTAATTCATCGAGTCGTGTCCTACGCAAAAACTTTCCGACGCGCGTAACGGTGAGTGTACTCTTGAGTGCCTCTGTACCCACATCGCTCCCGTTCATCGTGCGAAACTTACGTATATAGATAGGCTTGCCAAAACGCCCCACACGCTCAGTTTTGTAGAATATCGCACCACCGCCTTCACTGTTGATGGCGAAAATAATAAGTGGGAAAAGCGGCGCCACCACCACTCCAAGGAAGCATGCGACCACTATGTCGAAGCCACGCTTCAGAATGTCGTCAAAGGTATGTGGTACCAACGAAATGTTTTCCAGTACCCATGATTCACGAACCGACGACGGTGGTATACGATGAAAAATCTGCTCATACAATGCGTGGAGCGAGAGAAATGACACTCCTTCATGCGCCATCGCAAGCTCGTAGAAGACTGGCACCAGCACCTCAGACTGTTCGCCATGCATATCACCGATAATCATGGTCACGGTGTGTTCGGCGATGTATGCCCGAAGGGCCACTTCCAGTGCTGCACGGTTGGGGTACGCGTGTGGGTCAACTATCTCCGCAACTACGAATTTGAAAAATCTACCCTCATTCAATATATGTGCAAGCCCCTTCGCTTCGCCCCCGCTTCCCACAATAAGCGCTCGTTCGGTGCGCTTGGTCACAAAGAGGGGAAAACCGAAAAGACGCCACCAGACCACCAGGAGTGTCGTGACCACCAGATAAATGGCGAGCGTCACTTTGGGTGTAATACCAACCGGGAACACAAAGAAGACAAAAGCAGCAAGCGCAAGATTTACCACCTGCGCGCGAAGCACGATGCCCGGGATGAGTTTTCGGGAAAAGTTCACCTTGGTGTCATAGAGCCCAGCTATCAGAAAAACGACGGCCCAGAGTACAAAGATGCCGGAAAAGGCAATGAGATGCTCGGTGAGGACCGCAGCCTCAGGTACCTGTCGATACCGAATCATAAGTGCCACAAAGAGACCGCCAACAAAGACAGCGATATCGCCCGCAAACAGGAGAAAGGTGGTGGCTTTAAGCATGGTGCAGCACTATCATACCTCGTAGCGGCTTAGTTATAAACACCGCTTTCATGCGGTAACTTAGGGTGCTCATACTGTGTTATAACTAGCAATAAAGCCATTTTGTGACACACACCACTAATAAAAAGAAGGTACTGCACGTCATCACCAAGTCAAATTGGCCACGTACCGTGTGGGACACGGTACGTGTTCTCTTGCCCCAATTCACTAGAATTTTACAGAGTGTACTATGAGCCAGATGCGTAAAAAAATCCTATACGTTATAACGAAGAGTAATTGGGGAGCGGATGAAGCGTGGGACGCTTCGGCCGTTAGACACCTCCCCGGTGTTGCTGTATGACCACCCAGAGCACTACTATGGAACACGACAAGAAAAAAATTCTCTACGTCATTACTAAATCCAACTGGGGAGGTGCTCAGAGGTATGTGTATGATCTCGCCACACACCTTCCCGCAGATCGCTTTGAAGTAGTCGTGGCACACGGTGGTGCTGGTGACCTTGTAACCAAGCTCCACACAGCACGCATTCGCGCCATCCAGGTACAGCACTTTGTGCGCGATGTTTCACTCATGCATGACATTGGTGCTTTTTTTGAACTTATCAAACTATTCCGTCGCGAACGACCGGACGTGGTACACCTCAACAGTGCTAAAGCGGTCGCGATTGGTGCTCTTGCAGCACGTGTCGCACGCGTTCCCCGTACTATTTCAACAGTGCATGGGTGGGCATTCAATGAGCCCCGTCCTTGGTGGCAGCGCGTCGTCATTCGAGCACTCGAGCGCGTTGGCATCCTTCTTGCACACGAGACCATCGTCGTATGTGAGCATGACCAACGCCCTAGTACTGTTGTCATTCACAACGGCATTACAGAACCACACTTTTTCTCACGTGAGGAAGCGCGTCGGCTGCTTGACCTTCCTCCAGACACGTTCATCGTAGGTACTGTTGGTGAACTGAATCGTAACAAAAACCAGTCTGTGCTCATTGAAGCATTCACCGCACTGCCGCCTCAGAACATGGTGCTCGCCATCATTGGCGAAGGTGAAGAAAAAACACGCTTAGAAACACGTGCACACTCGCATGCTGCGCACAACATTCGTCTCCTTGGGTATAGAGAGAATGCGTCGCAGTATCTCAAGGCATTTGATATTTTTGTGCTCCCCTCTCTCAAAGAAGGTCTGCCGTATGTACTCCTCGAAGCTGGCTTGGCACAACTCCCAGTTATCGCCACAGATGTTGGTGGAATTGGTGAAATTATTAAAGATGCTTCTTTTGGTGTGGTGGTTAAGCCGAGCACTATTGAAGCCCTTGCTGATGCACTTAGAACATACACATCACAAGAAAATATGCGTAATGCACATGCATGTGCTCTCAAAAAAAATATCGCTTCAGACTTTATGCTCAGCACTATGGTTGAAAAGACATGCTCGCTCTACTAACCAGTAGGGGGTATTGTCTCATCCGCCTTCAGAACATGCCATTCAGTTGAG
>JBJOQE010000039.1:0-6334 GCA_046050105.1 Candidatus Parcubacteria bacterium | reverse complement strand
TTGGTGCTCCGGTCCGTAAGTGGCTTCAAACCCCTGCTCTCCGCGACTATGTGCAAAAAAAGCTTTTGGGGAAAGAGGTGCGAGTGCACGATCATTTAGAGGAGGGTGGGCTTTCAGACTTTGTGAGACGCACCCTTCAGGGAGACGACCAAAAATCATATTACCGTCTGTGGGTCATTCTATGCCTTGAGCTTTGGCTCCGCGCACATCATAATGAGACCCTGTAACATTCATTATGACTTCCCCAAGCGACATCGTCACATTAGTTCTTCAGACACTCTGGCGCTCTGTGATACGCTATATCCCAGGCTTTACCCGTGTCGCAGACCACATCACTCACGTACCTATCCCCTTTGGACTTTCAAGTGATGTAGGAACCCTCTACGGTTGGAATATGCATGAAAAGCTCCATGCGCCAGAACCTGAGACTGTCGCCTTCTTCAAGCGAAATCTCAAAGAAGGCGACGTCATTGCTGACATTGGTGCAAATATCGGATACTTCTCACTTCTTTTTTCAAAGCTTGTGGGAAACACGGGGCAGGTAGTTTCCTTTGAACCATCCCCCAAGGCACATGAGCGACTTGTCCGCGCTACACAAAACATAAAAAATATTACTACCGTGAACAAGGGAGTGTTTTCCACAAACGATACCCTCACCCTCTACGCAGCGCGGCCCGGCGACCCCATGGGTTCCTTTATGTACAAGCGAGGAAAACCTACTGCTTCGATTCCGGTGTTACCTCTTCGTGATTACCCCACCTCATTCACCTTCGCGAAGATTGATGTTGAAGGCGCTGAACTTGAAGTGCTCCGCGGCATGAAGGCGCCAATTCCTGCCGTTATCGAAGTTGCGCGAGGCATCATAGCGGAGCATCACAATGGAGTTGAAGCATTTTTTGCCCAGATCGAAGCAATGGGATACAGTATTCATCTCATCATCGAAGGTGGTGAAACTGTCCCCTATTCAAAAGAAACACTTCCGCAGCTTCGCGATAACGTCTTCCTCAAACCACACCACACATCATGAATACCACATCACAAAAAAAAGCTCTCGTTCTCGGTGCCGGTGGCTTCATCGGCGGCCACTTGGTAAAGTTCTTGAAACGAGATGGATACTTCGTGAGAGGTGTCGACCAAAAGCATCATGAATATGCGGAAAGCCAAGCAGACGAGTTCGTCATTGGTGACCTTCGCGACCCACACGTTGTTGCTTCAGTATTAAACCAACCATTCGACCGCGTATACCAACTTGCAGCCGACATGGGTGGCGCTGGCTTTGTGTTCACTGGCGAGAACGATGCGGATATCATGCATAACTCTGCGCTCATCAACTTAAACGTTGCACACCAAGCTGCTCAGGTTGGGGCAAAAATGCTCTTCTACTCGTCGTCTGCATGCATCTACCCAGAGCGCAATCAGATGGACGAAGCGAAACCCGTGTGCAGCGAGGAGTCAGCATACCCTGCAGCACCAGACAGTGAGTACGGTTGGGAGAAAATATTTAGCGAACGTATGTTCCTCGCATTTGCTCGCAACAAGAACGTAAACATTCGCATCGCACGCTTCCACAATATCTTTGGCCCCGAAGGTACGTGGGTAGGTGGACGCGAGAAGGCTCCCGCTGCTATATGCCGCAAGGTTGCCGAAGCGCGACGCGCAAAACGAGACTCGATTGAGATTTGGGGAGACGGCAATCAAACCCGATCATTCCTTTATGTTGATGAATGTCTCGAGGGCATCGAGAAACTTATGAACTCGTCAGATTTTTCTGGACCGGTGAATATTGGCTCTGACGAGCTTGTCTCCATTAATGAGCTTGTAGCACTGGCGATTGAGGTGAGTGGCAACCATACTCCACTTACGATTAACCACATTCCTGGCCCCATTGGCGTGCGTGGCAGAAACTCCGATAACCGACTCATACAGGAAACACTCGGCTGGGCACCCTCTCGTCCCCTTCGTGACGGTATTAGAACAACCTACGCGTGGATAGATGCACAGCTTGCAAAGAAGAGCGCCTGAGCGCTCTAAAACACTGCATATACAGTGTTGTGTTTCGTTCGAAAACACTCACCGTAATATTTATACGCCGTGGTACCATACACACACTAACTTTTATGTGTACAAATATCGAGATAAACGGCATATATGTGCAGACTACGAGCTCACGCCAGACATATATGCGCTCTGGAGGTAACATGAAGACGGTGTAGCGTGTTATACGCATTGACATGCACATAAACGAAGTATTCAACCGTACACGCGCTGCGCTCAAGGGTGGTGTCGTGACACTTAAGACGCCGGTGCAAGAGCGAGGCTCTGTACTATTGTCGTATTTTACGCATCCATTTTTGGCACATGACGGCCGCTCGCTCACGGCACACACCAACTATGCTGAAGCATGGATGATCGTTGATATATTGCACTCACGTGGCTTTAGTGTGGACGTTGTCGATGCAGCAAAGCATACCTTCATACCTCGAAAGCCCTATGCCATGGTGATAGATACTGACGGCAACCTCGAGCGCTACGCAAAGTATGTACCGTCTCACTGCAAGAAAGTAGCCTACGCACTCACGTCGCACTGGCTAGTAAACAATACCGCGGAGCTTGCACGCCTCCATGACTTTTCTGTTCGCCGTGGAGCAACACTTCCGCCTGAACGTCTTCTGACTCCTTCACGATCCGAAGAGATTGCTGATTACTTTCTCTATTTTGGAAATGCCCGCACCCTGAGCGGATATACGCCCGGTATCAAGACAAAGGTGTGCAACATACCTGCCTCCTCAGTAACCACCCATGCACCAGTTGAAAGAGATGATGCATCGCGCTTGGGTTTTGTATGGATTGGTGGTGCAGGCCCCATACACAAAGGCCTCGACCTGCTTATTGATGCGCTATACCAACTCCCTACGTTTCGATTGGAACTCTGCGGGAAACATACCGAAAAGGCATTTGAGGACCACTACAGAACGGAGCTCGGCGCCCCGTCGTTCGTACGTCACGGTGTAATCGACTTACAGAGTAAGAAGTTTGAACAGATTCGAGCGAGAAATGCGTTTCTGGTCTCACCTTCTTGCGCCGAAGGACAGTCGGGTGCAGTTATAAGTGGAATGCATGCAGGTCTTATTCCCATCGTGAGTGATGCCTGTGGTATCGACACCCACGACTTCGGCATAACACTTCCTGACTGTAGTCTCGACACCATTAAGAAAACACTAGTTGCCTGTAGTTCCATGCCTGAAGTTGAACGAAAAGAACGAAGTATAAAAGCTGCTCGCTATGCACAAACGCATCACACCAAAGAAACATTTAAGATTGCGTTCGAAAACAGTATCAGTACTGCCTTAAGTACACCGTAACTTCCTATGAATACTCCTCTCACGCTCAGCATCATCACTCCTGCATGGAATGTCGGTCCTTGGCTTCCACAGACCATTGAAAGTATCCTGTCACAAAAAGGCGCGTTCCACATTCAATACATCGTCGTGACTGATCCTTCAACAGACGACACGGTAACTATTGCAAAAGAGTACCAGCGACGTGTAGAAAGTGGAACTTTCCCTATTGCCTGCGAGAAGGTCACTATGCGAGTTATTGAACTTGAAGGAAGCGGGAGCATGTACCGCGCACTCGATATTGGGTTCAGTCACGCAACTGGTGATATCGAAGCGTGGATGCCAGGAGATGATATCTATGCGCAGGGCGCCTTTGAGACCATGCGCATCATCTTTACTGAACATCAAGATATTCACTTTGTGAAAGGGTATGACGGCACCATTAGCGAAGGTGGTGAGGTGTTGCAAGAAGGTGCAAATTATATCTATCACCAAAAGTGGATTGAACGGGGTGTCTACGGCATGGAGGCCTATCACGTACAGCAAGAGTCCGTCTTTTGGCGACCCTGGCTTCGGAAAAAGGTTGGTACCTTCCCTCAGGGTACCAAAAGTATGGGTGATTATTGGCTCTGGACACAGTTTGCGAAGCATGCGCGTCTGTGGTCTGTTGATACACGCGTGAGCTATTTCAGAAAGCGTAGCGGTCAGGACAGTCGCGTCAACGCAAAGAGGTGCCGCGACACTATGTGGGCATTTCGGGGCAAGCGGCGCCCCCTTGCTGGCTGGCACGCACGCCTTTTATTCTTCCCCCTCGCACACCTGATACCCGCCGCATGGCGCGATGTCTTCGAACGACTCTATCCCTATCTCTATCCGCGTCACGATTTGCGACACCTCACCATGGAAGATACTCACGCAAAAATCGTGACTGCACGCACGTTTGTCACCAGGCGATAATTCTCGTAATATAGTGACGCAGTACCTATTGCTTACCTCCCATGAAATCTTCACCCACTCGTCACATTGCGGTTATCGGCCTTGGTAAACTGGGCTCTTGTTACAGCGCATTCTACGCTGATGCGGGCTTTGAGGTGATTGGTGTCGACACCAACGCCAAAAGTGTTGCTGCACTAAATAAAGGCCTCCCTCCCGTAGTAGAGCCACGGCTTGCAGCGTACATCACAAAAAATAAAGCGCGTCTTTCGGCAACCACAAACATACACGATGCAGTGAATAGCGCAGACATTTCTTTTGTTGTTGTGCCGACGCCGAGCAAGAAGGGGGGAGCCTTCTCGCTTACGTACATTGAGGCGGTATGCAAAGAGATTGGTGCAGCGCTCAGAGAAAAAAAAGAATACCACCTCGTTTCAATCGTGAGCACTGTGCTGCCTGGTGATTCTGCGCGCGTTATCATTCCTACACTAGAAAAAGCATCCGGGAAGAAGTGCGGGATTGACTTTGGCTTCACCTATAACCCCAGCCTCATCGCCATTGGCGATGTGCTCCATAATCTTGAGAAACCAGACTTCCTCTTTTTAGGTGCCAATGATACACGTTCAGACGAGACACTTCGTGCATTTTTTGCCATCCGCTATCCACATATTACACCGGAGCGCATGACCGTTGAAAGCGTGGAGGTGGCGAAGATTGCGCTCAACTCCTATATCACCACAAAAATTACTTTTGCAAATTATCTTGGGCAGCTTTGTGAGCAGATACCAAATGCAGATGTGCGAAGTGTTACCGATGCTCTCGGAAAAGATGCCCGTATTGGCGCTAAGTATTTTAGATCGGGACTCGGGTTTGGTGGCCCGTGCTTCCCTCGTGATAATGAAGCGTTCGCTGAGGCTGCGCTCCGCTATAATGTCGATCTACCCATTGCTCGGGCTGTACACCATGCAAACAATAGTATGCCCGTCCATATCGTAAAATCATTTAATCACCATTTACGGAAGCATCACATACAGCATGTGGGAGTGCTTGGCGTGAGCTACAAACCTCGCACCACTATGACTGAAGGTTCGCAGGCACTGGCTATTGCGCTTGGCCTTATAAAAAAGAAGTTTAAAGTGACCATCTTTGAACCACTCGGTAACAGTGAGGCGAGAAAAGTCATCCCGCAGGCAGTATTTGCTTCATCGTTCAAAGGACTCATACACGCGTCTGAGGCATTGTTTATATCAAACCCTGACGACTACTTTAAGACGCTCCCTGCCTTCACCGCGACAGCAAAAAAACTCAAAGTGATATATGACCCCTGGAACATGTTTACCACTTCGGACTTCCCTCCACACGTGCATTATATTGTCCCTGGCAGACCCCACACGTACGCACGAAGTACCGATACGCCAACCAAAAACAGATAAATATATGCATTTAGCTCTTGGTTTACGTGCGAAGAAAATATTAAACTATTTTGGTTACGACCTGCGATATCATCGACCATTCTACGAAACAGTGGTACAGCCCCTTGGTATCAAAACCATTCTTGATATTGGTGCAAATGACGGCCAGGCTGCAACTGATATGCGCACACGCTTTCCAGATGCGCATATATATTCGTTCGAACCGCTTGCAGAGTGCTTCGCCAAACTTTCAGTACTTGCTACGTATGACAAGAAGCTCACACCACTGCACTATGCGCTGGGAGCAAAAAATGAGACCGGGGTGATACAAAAAAGCTCTTTCAACCCCAGCTCGTCATTGCTTACCATGGCGTCACTGCATAAAGTGCTGTATCCGAAGAGTGCCAAAAACACCACAGAGCAGATAGAGATAAAACGACTGGATGACGTGAGTGCAACGCTTGCCTTACAAGCGCCCATACTCGTTAAAATAGATGTGCAGGGATTTGAAGATAAAGTGATACAAGGAGGAAACGACACACTTGCGAAGGCATCGGTGATTGTTGTCGAGACATCATTCTTTACCCTCTACGAGGGACAAGCACTCTTCAACACTATCGCAGAAAAACTTTCGGCTCTTGGCTTTTCGTA
>JBJOQE010000038.1:0-9666 GCA_046050105.1 Candidatus Parcubacteria bacterium | reverse complement strand
AAAAATACATCTTCCCTATCTCATCCACAAAAGCAGCAGGTCACGAAGCGCCTCGAGATAACTCCCCACACCCACGCGTGATACACGACCATTTTCCCAACATACCGGCACCTCGCGTATGGAGACATGCCGTGCACGTGCCGCCATGAGCCACTCCACATCAAACATCCATCCATCGATACGACTTTCATTGGCAATAACGTGTGCAAGTGCGGTGGGAAACAATTTATATCCTCGCTGCGTATCATAAATACCCGGTAGCACCGTCATGCGCACCGCAAACCCTCCGATTATCCGTGCTACACGGCGCACCGGATGCTCATAAGAGCAGTTGCGGGCACCCTGAACGCGCAAGGATGCGATGACAATCGTCGCGTCATCGACTGCTGCACGCATCAAGTTCACCATTTCACATACCGGCACAGCACCATCGGCGTCCATGAAGAGCGTATAGGGTGATCGCGACACCATGACGCCCCGACGGACAGCTGCGCCCTTGCCTCGATTCACCGGCAACATCACCGTAACCACCCGATCATTTTTTTTCACATAGTCGGCCACCACGTCAGCGGTGCCGTCCGTAGATCCGTCATTGACGACAATCACGGCATCGATACACACCTCGTCGTGATGCCATGAAAGCAGCGCATCGAGGAGTGGCTCGATAGTCTGTGCCTCGTTATAGCAAGGCACCACCACCGATAGTCGGCGCGGTGTCTTCATGTCTTTGTGTGCCATACCACGAGAGAAAACAAGACATAGTTGAGCACCACCGCACTCAGGGTGCCTATGATGAAGCCGATATTCGCCACTACCCATAACGATAGAAAAGGAGCGTTATGTAGAAGCAATGTCGACGCCGCATAGGTCGTCAACGCATTTACGGCAAGGCCGCAGAGCACACTTATGGCATACCGAAGGATACGACCATGTCTCCCCAGTATATAGGGGCGATTCTGAGAAAAGGTATATCGTCCATGGAGCACAAAACCCACACTGCTAGCCGCTAGGAAACCCACAAGCTTTGCCGAGGTCAGTGTGTACGGTGTGACAGACGCATGAAACCATATCCAAAGCCACGCATGCGTCACCAGGAAATCAGTAGCAGTATTACAGACACCGACCACAAGAAAGACAGAGGGGCGCATACGACTCATTGTATCAGGCGCTCTGCCACGAGGTAGTACACGGTGCCGTACTCAACAAGCGATATCGGGTCTGTATATGCAGTGCCGTGTGCTTCCAAAAAAAGTACTCTGCAATCGTGCGGTTCTATGGCGATACACCGCACGACAGCAATGCGCGGATCCGTACGTGGCACATAACTGCGGTACGCAGATGCATCGAGACGCACAAGCGGTATGCCCCCGTATAGCTCCATCGTGTTCACGATGCGGTCGTTTGCAAAATGGTTTTCGTGCATATACGGTGCACCCTCAATAGTTATAAAGCGCACCGCCCCAGCGGCCATCTCGGAGGGATACGCAGCGTGAAGCGTAAGGTAGGCACCAATGATATCTGCATCGGGTACATAGGGCGGCATCCAAAAAGAAGCCTCGGCCACTCGTGGTATGGCTGCCACGAGCAAGCGCGGCGTGTGCATAAGTGTCGCGTAGGTGCACAGACACACCACGAGCCACACACCTACCGCACCGCGCACATAGGTGAGGGTGCTACCCAACATAATAGCCACGAACGGCAGCGTGGGAATGAAGTAGCGGACAGGATATCCATCGGCAGAAGTAGTGGGGACAATCAGTGCGATAATCAATGATGACACGAGACTGCCATACACCCATTGCCACCACATTTGTTCTGGTGCGTGTGCGGTCGCCCGATGGTAATACACTCCCATCAACAGCACGATGAGTGCACATACCATGGGTACTGGCGTGCCGGGCCATACACGAAAAACATACTCACTCCATGCGATAAAGCGTGAGGGTACTTCCGTAAGATTTAACACCATCTGAGACACACCCACGCGAGACAACGCGCCTTGTTCCACTACCTCGGCGCCCATATGAAACCATAGCACCGGTGCATAAAGCACTAATCCCACAAGCGTCATAGCCCCAAACACCTGCAATCGCTTCTGGGTTCTGGATGCAAGGGCATACGTGGCGCACAGTACTGCCGGAAGGAGCGCCAGCGCGGACATATGTATACTTACCGCCACCACGAATGCACTTGCTCCTGTCATGAGTGCCGTGTGGGATGTGGTACGGTAGGCATACACATAGGCCCATAAGGAGGCCAGGAGCACGAGATGCATAATGTGCGGCTGCCATATCTGAAACGAAAGATCTACCGCCGCACTCATGCATGCAAATACTGTAGCGACAACAAAGCCCACGACAATCCCGCCAAGCAGACGTCCAATAAGAAAGAGGAGTAGCACCGCACAGGCCTGCAGCACGGCATTCACCACACTGCCAAACCAGAACGATCCACTCTGTGCGGCGAGTAATGCATTGCCATAGTAATACAATGGACTCGCATATGTGGCCCCGAGCATACTGTCAGGACCGACCTGCACACCCTCCCCTGCAGTAATATGTCGCCCGACCAGCATATCTCGATGCACATCGAGATGAAATACTGACCGTGCAGACACATCAATAGACGCCACGCGTACGACTGCCGACCCAAAGACCAAAAGAAACAGCAACCCCACAAGTAACCCCAAGCGCGTACGAGACATGCCATACAGTATACCGTGTACCCAAGGCTACTCTTCACGACGTGAAGTGTTCGGTACACCCGTACAGTCTGTGCGGCACATGCCACTCAGGTGCCATACAAAAAAGCCGCCCCCTAGGGCGGCTTTTTTGTATTCATCGACAGATCACTACATCATCTTCACATCAATCGATACGCCTGATGGGAGGGAGAGGTTCGTGAGTGCCTCAATAACTTTCGGTAGAGGATTCATGATGTCCACCACACGCTTGTGAACACGCATTTCGAATTGTTCTCGCGCATCTTTAAAGACGAACGATGAGCGGTTCACGGTGTACTTCTTGATCTCTGTCGGAAGCGGAATAGGGCCAACGACCTTCGCATCGAAACGAAGCGCGGTGTCCATAATTTGCTTGATGGATGCATCAAGAATCTTATGGTCGTACGCACGAACGCGAATGCGGAGCTTCTGGATTTCTCCGGAAGCGTCAGACACTTTCTTTGGTGCGCGCTTGGTTTCGGTTTTTGGAGTTTTAGTTGTCATAGTTGCTCAAGTGAGTGCGTGTTTCAAAAGTGAAATACGCAGACGTGTGTGTTAAAACGATTCAGTTCCGCGAAGCCGCGGAGCGAAATAATGAGGCGTACACTTAGTACGATGAGTTATTTCGCGACGAAGGCGACAAAGGAAATGGTCGTTTTTACGCGCACGTGTTAGGCGACGATTTTAGTGACAACACCCGCACCTACAGTCTTACCACCCTCACGGATAGCAAAGCGCATCTGGTCTTCCATAGCTACTGGTGCTACGAGCTTCACCTTGAAGGTAACGGTGTCGCCTGGCATAACCATTTCAACACCTTCCTTAAGGGTTACTTCGCCGGTAACGTCAGTGGTGCGTACGTAGAACTGAGGCTTGTACCCTGAGAAGAATGGAGTGTGGCGTCCACCCTCGTCTTTCGAGAGAATGTATACCTCAGCTTCAAACTCAGTGTGTGGCTTTACTGAACCAGTTGCAGCAAGCACCTGGCCGCGAGTAATGTCTTCCTTCTTCAAGCCACGGAGGAGGATACCTGCGTTGTCGCCGGCTTGCGCCTGGTCGAGTGACTTGTTGAACATTTCAACGCCGGTCACAGTGGTCTTTGCAGTGTCCTTGAGACCAATGATCTCAATTTCCTCACCCACCTTTACCTTGCCGCGTTCTACACGACCGGTAACTACCGTACCGCGTCCTTCAATTGAGAAGATGTCCTCAACTGGCATAAGGAACGGCTTGTCGAGTTCACGAGCTGGCATCGGGAAGTATGAGTCCATGGTATCAACGAGTTCGAGTACCTTCTTTGCGTACTCGTCATCTGCTGATGTTGACTCAAGACCCTTAAGACCTGAACCCTTGATGATAGGTGCGTTCTTTCCATCGAAACCGTGCTTGTCGAGGAGCTCACGGAGCTCTTCTTCAACGAGCATGATCATTTCCTCATCAGCAACCATGTCGCACTTGTTGAGGAATACGATAATCTTCGGCACGCCAACCTGACGAGCAAGAAGCACGTGTTCCTTGGTCTGAGGCATTGCGCCGTCAGTTGCAGCTACCACGAGTACCGCGCCGTCCATCTGGGCAGCACCGGTGATCATGTTCTTGATGTAGTCTGCGTGACCTGGAGCGTCGATGTGTGCGTAGTGGCGGTTTGGTGTTTCGTACTCATTGTGTGAGAGCGAAATAGTAATACCGCGCGCCTTTTCTTCTGGAGCTTTGTCAATCTGGTCGATTGCCTTTACGTTTGCTCCGTAACCCTCGCCCTTCATCTTGAGGACGTGGAGGATTGCCGCCGTAAGGGTGGTCTTGCCGTGGTCAACGTGACCAATGGTACCCACGTTTACGTGTGGCTTTGTGCGATCGAAATCTGCCATAACTTTTTAGATTACGACTAATAATAAGGCGCATTGCTGACAGAAAGTGGCGAATGCACGAGAACAAAAAAAGCCTCGCCAGTTCCTGTCATAGACACTCAAAGAAACTGGTCCGAGGTATAACCCTCACCCATCTCAAAGAGCACAATGCGGGATTATGCTACCGCAATGCAAGTGGTACGTCAAGAAAAGCGCACCGAGACTTCTCATCATACCTTCACACACCACGACCCGCACCAGGAGGTGGAGGTATAGAATGGTACACTTACCTATCGAGCTCGCTTTTACGCTCCTGCATTTGCGCTTGAGTACCCTCTTCTGCAGCACTTAGCGACGTTGACGCATTAAGTTCATCTACTCGCCTGGACACCGCTTCAGTGTCCACTTCTAGGGTAGCGCCCCCACTCAATTCTTCAAGGCGTGAGTCAGTGGTATGCGCTGGTGCTACATCCTCTTGCACCAGAGGAACGAGATCCTGTACTGGCACTGTTACCCTTTCTAATAGCCAGGTACCCAGACGGTACCCGCACAAGAGTGTGCCCACAAGGAAGACGCCTGAACACAAGAGCAGTATTGCATGACGTAGGGACATTCGCTTCTCACGAAGGATGTCGACCGCATCAGGGGCAGTGAAAGGATTTTTCATACTACTCATTAAAACTCCTTAATGGCTGGAATAAGTGACACACGCTCAGTATCCACCACTACCGCCGTGCCGCCGCCCACCGGCTGACAAGATAGTGTGTAGGTGACCTCACTATTTATTGCCGCTGATGATACGGCAGCACTGGAGGAGGCGGGTGACCATGAGTCGCCATTAGTACCACTTACGGTACAGGTGCTTGCATACAGCGTGCTCCACGACACATCCACTGTGGCACCACGACGTATTTTGTTGCTCGAGACTGTCAGACTGCCAGTGGGGTCGCCGTATCCACAGAGACCATCGGCGTCTTTGCAGATATAGCCGGGGCTGCACGTGGTAATGGTCACTCCACACCAGGCGTCTGTATGAAGGCTCTGTGTATGATCGGCAGAGCAGGTGTTTGAAACCGTGCATGGTGGGTTAAAGTACGTACGGTAGTTTGAGGTAGCGCAATCATTAGTATCTGCACAGTTAAAGGAAATCCACCCCACCACCTCAGAACCCCATGCATACCCCGAAATCTCGGTAGTAGAAATAAGCCCTTTAAAATTGGAGGTGCCACAAGTGCCTGTATTGGCGCAGTTGAGCGATATCCATCCGTCTGAGCCATTAAGTGGCAATGGTCCACTCCCATCACCATTCTCCACGCGCACCCAGCCGCGTAGCTCGCCGCCCTGCTTTCTTGCATCGCAATCACCACCTCCGGGACATCCGGTGAGTCCACCAAATTGAATCCACCCCACATGTTCGCTCCATGCGTAGCCGGTGAGATTGTTGGTCACAGTGTCGAGGACCACCTTATAGTTTGATGTCGCGCAACTCGATGTGTTGGCGCAGTTGAACGATATCCATCCGATAGTATCGCTCCAGGCATAGCCGAGCAACTCCGTGGTAGATGCCTCTGCCTGATGTACGAGCGGCGAGAGGTGCTGTGCAGGTGCAATATAGATACTCGCTATCACGAGTACTGTGCCAAACAAAAGCGCAGCTATCTTTTTTAGTGAAAAAACGTTTCGCATACGATTATGCTACCGCACAAACGGTATATCTCATGTATAAGATATACACACTAACGCTTCTCTACGGGTCTATCGACCTTCACACCACCCACATCATTTACCGTTTGCTGTATGGAGATAAAAAGTAATGCACCATAGAGGGCTAATGCGACAAGTGTGGCTACGAGAACAGAGATTATGACACGACTATGTGCTTGCATATGCTACGTATAGTACGTTTTGCACACTTACAATGCGAGAGCCTATCGTGGAAAACTAGGTATAGATCTGCTACCTGCAGCACGGATGCACACAAAACGCGTCGAGGTGAAACCTCGACGCGTTTTGATATCGCGACGTCTTTGTCAACAACTCACTGCCACACCTTCATTGAAAACATGTAGTCATCAAACGAAGAAAGGTCGGATACCAGAACGCTCTCAAGAGTGGTGAGATCGAGTACGGCGAGGAATCGTTTCGTGACATCGTTATCTTTCAGGTAGGTAATGTATGCAAGCCCTGATTCATTAGTGAGAAAACCAGGCGCAGTTGCTATCGCATGTATTGCGCGCACCTCCTTGAGTGTACCCGCTTCATCGAGTTGGTACACAAAGAGCGTAGCACGCTCGGGGTCGGTAAGAGTCAGATATTTGCCTGAGCGCGATACGGCAATGGTTACACTTGGGGTACTTGTAGCGTCATCGGGGAACGCCGCCACACCCACTTCACTTTCAATCTCCATACCGTTTCGTATGTATTTATATACACCTCCCTCCTGCAAAAAGAGAATATCTCCATTGGGCATAAACTGCGGCGACACTCCCGTGCCGAGCACTTCTTGGTCAAAGGTCTCAGTGTCGAGAAGTACGATATGGGCATCATCGAATGGATACTCGGGGTCTGATTCTTCGTGCTCCTTTGCGAGATAGACCAGATAACGCCCGTCGTGTGACCATGCGGGTTGCCCGACAGTATACAAGAGTGGCTCAGGCGGCATAACTACTGTTGCGTCCTCTTCGTCTACACCATTGTTGAGAAATAGTTGAAAATCACCACTTTCGTCTTCCGCAAGTACTGCTACATAGCCGTTCTGAGCACGTGTGGGCCCATAGTAGTAGCCGTCACGCACTTTCTGCATAGTTCCCGAGGGGAGGGTCATTTCATACACCGCACTCTTACTTGTCGCGGTGTCGATACCGGTGACCATAAGTGTGCCAGTCGCTGTGAGCGGCGTAGGCGCGGGGGCCTCGGTGACTTCTGGTAGTTCTGTAAAACGTGACAGTAGCAGCGGGAGTGTCACCACGCCGATCACGGTCAAGAGCAGGAGTAGTACAAAGCGCTTACGAACGTTGAATGCTGTCATGGTGATATCGATTATATTGAGGAAGTGCCATTAAATCTCACGTATGGTGGGAAGTAGTTGTATCTCTGCAGTGGCACTTTCCGTACCGTTCCCCGTACATGTAATGGTGTACACCGCCCCTGCACGCAGTGCCACAGTCGTACCTGTGCCGTTTGGTGCGTTCACTGCAATGCGGTTACCATTTGTGGCAGTTATGGCACAGCCTGTACGTCCCCCGGTACTCCAGGTCACGTCGGCAGTAGTCCCCTTTCGCACTCGCGCTGGCGCAGTGAGTGTGAGTGGCCCGGTAATGGTGGGAGTGCTACTTGGATTGGTGGTAGTGCTTCCACCCGATGGTGTACTTGGTGGGGTGGGACCTCCGGTGGAGCGCGGAGTGTGCGTCTCATTGGTATCTTGTGGACGATACGAAGCCGGGTTACCAGGGTCACCATCAGTGTGGCAGCCTGGGTCGCGCTCATCGGCTAGCGAGTCTTCGGTATCAGCATTGTCGCGATTATCGTTACATTCGGTGACTGGCCACGTCACCACCACACGTGCGCAATGCACATTGTTTGCTTCACCAGCCACACCTTCTGCCACGGTCTTTGTGATATCGGCCACCGCACACACTTCATAGGTGCCTGGTTCAGAAGGGGTGAATAGGCGCGGCCCCACCGTACGTACCTGGTTACCTGTGGTAGAAGCTGTAAGGGTGCTCATGCGCCTATAGGTAGCACCTCCTTGAGCAAAGCAGGTACCGGCAATACCCGTCGTGGTGCAGGTCTGCGGCACTCCTACATTTCTCCAACCGAGCACGGTTGAGTTCAGGCGGGCAAAGGTCGTTGATTTATTGGTGAGTGTGTATGTTGCCGTAAGTGGAGACCCCGCCTTGCGATCACCTGTAAGGGTCACCACAGGCCGCAGGTCAGGGTACGGGTTCGCTTCGCTTGTGTCTTGTGATTGGTACGTGCGTGCATTATATGGATTACCATCAGTGTGGCAGCCTGGGTCGCGCTCATCGGCTAGCGAGTCTTCAGTATCGGCATTGTCGCGATTATCGTTACACTCGGTGAGTGCTTCTCCCACTGGTAGCGCGAGCGAACAACTAACCTTTGCCGTCACATCTGTTGGACACGAGTTGCTACCACTACCTGAAGCGCCACGAATACACTGCCCTTGATCTACACCATTCTCATCAAATGAGCGCAGCCCGATAAAAGAGAGGGTGTATTTATAAGTTCCTGTCGCAAAGTTGGTCGTATCAATCCAAGATGTATCTCTTTTGTTTGCACCAAGCTTCACGGGAGGAACTGCGCCCGGCGCATCGCGGTACAGTCTTACTTTACGGTTCGGTCTAAATTGGGTATATGGACTAGCCTTTTCGTCAAACCAATCAAGGGTGACGCTCTTTGTGCCGTTCACTAATTTCGCAGGTGTCGCAGTGATTTTACACACTGCAGGCGGTCTTGGGTCTGGTGTGATACCTGGTGTGATACCTGGTGTCACTACCGTGCTATGAGTAGAACCCGACGTGCTGCTTTGGCTTCGTATTAGATCTCCCGGACTTGGCATGCCGTCTCCATCCATATCTGCATAATCAACAGTACTCGTAATTCTTTCTGCATCTGTTTTTGTTATTGGGGAAGTACAACTCCCGCATCTCCCCCACAGACCGCCTGATACTGTCGTAGCAAAAGAAAATACCCCCACAAAGACGACACATCCGACAACTAACAATCGTTGCGTCAAAAACATATGTATATACTTCATTACACATAATCATACAGGAGCATGTAAAGTGCACGAAGACTTGCTGTTGACAACATATACATACCTTCTTCGTTCCAGTGCTACCATTTCACTTAGCGTATGACTCGGGCATTTTGTTTTTCTGTAGTCACCCCACGCGTACGACACGCCGCATCACCATGTTGATATACACCTTCGCCAAGGTGACACTCTGTACATAGACGCGACCTACCTCAACACAGGAGACAGCTCGGTACTGGGTGCAATGGGAATTTTGGGTATGTATGTTGCGTACGAGTAATATAAAAGAGTCACCCGTAGGTGACTCTTTTATATACCCA
>JBJOQE010000037.1:0-11086 GCA_046050105.1 Candidatus Parcubacteria bacterium | reverse complement strand
GGGTTGCCATCTGCACTGGATCCATATGTGTTACGTTCATCTCTGACTGTACACGGTACTATTGTATCGAATGGGAGAGAGGGGACTAAGTGGACATCTGGTGGGGTTGCAATATCTGGATTTCAGACCAGATATAATTCGTATGATCGCGAATTGGTGTCAAATCCACCACCCATGACCCCACATACATCAGATACATATAAATTCATTGAGTGGCGTGAGGTGCAATGATGCACAAACATGCCCCGATAGGGGTATGTTTGTGCATGGTACAATCGACCCATGAAACACATAGCATCACGCCCCAGGATAGTGGTGGCAAACTGGAAGATGAACCCCGCCACTACGTCAGACGCACTTCGTATTTTCTCAAATCTCAGTAAAAAGATGATGCGTCCAAAATGTGAGGTAGTAATTGCACCCTCCGCGCTTCACCTTACATCGCTGCGATCGCTGATAAAGAAACCCTACGTGCTCGGTGCGCAAAACGCACATCCAAAAGATGGTGGTCCACATACGGGAAATGTGTCGGCGCGTATGTTGTATGCTGCAGGAGTGCGAGCAGTCATCATTGGTCATTCTGAGCTTCGGGCGGAGGGAGAAAGTGATACGCAGGTCAACGAAAAAGTGCGCGCACTTCTCGCGTTATCGATAGCCCCTATTATATGTGTGGGAGAAACTGTCCGTGATACACATGGAAAATACTATGGCACCGTCGAGCTACAACTTCGCCACGCGCTTCAGGGTGTAAAAAAAAGTGAAGTAGAAAAAGTTGTGGTTGCGTATGAACCGGTGTGGGCAATATCCGGAGGTGACGGTATGGGGCAGACAGCCACACCACACGATGCACATGAAATGAAGCTCTTTATTCAGAAAGTGCTTGTTGAACTGTACGGGAGAGCAATTGCGATGCGTGTGCGCGTGCTGTACGGAGGATCGGTGAATGACACCAACGCCGAAGTTCTCATGCGCGAAGGAGAAGTAGACGGGTTCTTGGTCGGCGGTGCAAGTTTGAAGCCAGAGCAGTTTGCAAAAATTATTTCTGTAGTTACCTCTCTATAAAAGTATGCGTTCGATTGCCACATTGAAAGAGTCTGAGCTTCGCGGTAAGCGGGTTATTCTGCGAGTGGGGTTTGATGTGCCGGTAGTAGATGGGAAGGTGGTGAATGATTTTCGCATTCG
Organism: Candidatus Parcubacteria bacterium; assembly: GCA_046050105.1. GTDB lineage: Bacteria > Patescibacteriota > Minisyncoccia > Phycocordibacterales > UBA918 > JAYQPD01. The sequence continues at coordinate 9,904 of JBJOQE010000037.1, read as the reverse complement.
CGAAGCACTTCCTACCATTGAGTTTTTAACAAACCTTGGCGCACACCTTGTGCTTATTTCACACATCGGTCGCGATCCGGAAGAGACGCTGAAGCCTGTGTATGAAGCTCTCACCAAGTACATGCGGGTTGCGTTTGTGCCTGCACTTACCGGTGCGCCGGTAGTAGCCGCTGTGGCTGCGCTTCAAGATGGTGATGCAGTACTGCTTGAAAACGTACGCAGCGATGCTCGCGAGCCCGCTAACGACGACTCACTTGCGCGTGAGCTTGCATCACTTGGCGACATATTCGTGAATGAGGCATTTTCAGTAGCGCACCGCGCACACACGTCGATTGTCGGAATTCCACAGCATCTTCCGTCGTACGCTGGTCTCGGTTTTGCAAGAGAGGTGGAAGAATTATCTAAAGCTTTCACACCTACTTCGCCTTCAGTATTTGTGATTGGGGGCGCAAAGTTTGATACCAAACTGCCGTTGGTAAAAAAGTTCCTTGATTTGTATGAACACGTGTATGTGTGTGGTGCGCTTGCTCACGATGTATGGGAAGCGCGTGGCGTTTCGGTGGGAGGGTCACTGGTCAGCGATGTGCCACTTACCGATGTGACGATTATCGACTCACCAAAAGTACAGCTTCCGGTTGATGTGCGTGTGCAGTCTCTTGACGGTCATGCGCGTGTGGAATCACCGAAGCGTGTTGGGTCGGCCGACATCATCATGGATGCAGGGCCAGCGTCTGTTGAACACATGCTCGCCAATCTAACGAAGGGTGGCACACTGCTCTGGAACGGGCCACTTGGTTTTTATGAGCGGGGCTTTACTGAAGCGACGGAGGCTTTTGCCGAAGGCGCCGCACAAAGCGGTGCCCGCACTATTGTGGGCGGCGGCGACACGGTAGCTGCAATTGAGAAGCTTGGCCTCAACAACAAGTTTACCCATGTCTCCACCGCGGGTGGCGCCATGCTGGAATTTTTGGAGAAGGGGACGCTCCCCGGTATTACCGCACTTACTTACTAGGTAATGTCTGAGAGCAAAAAAACCGGAAGTACTCCTTCCGGTTTTTTTAGTAGTGTAGTGCTTACTGTACACACAGATACGTCGCGGATATTCCGCAGGTACCACTGCATGTCACTACCCCCGCGGACAAACCGTCCCGCTGTCTTGTCTGCACAGCTGTCATGGCGCTGTACTTTTTGGAACCAAGTCGTGCTGTGCTGTAGTTGGTGGTGTCGATGGAGCAAAGTGGCGTTGTCGACGTAGTGCCAGCGAGTGATATGCCACCCCATACCGCAGGAGCAAAGTTCTGACCTGCCTGTCGACACCGCACAATGATGTCGCCAATGTGCTCATTTGCTGCGCACTGATTTTTAATTTCACATCCTGAGCCGTTAGCGCTCTTACAGGTTGTGGTCACTTGGCGAGTAGTCGCTGGAGTGAGAACGGAGGTAGGAATAGCAAACTCTGCAATGACTGGCGCATGATCAGATCCTGGCAGGGTAGCATGAGTATAGGAAATCAGTGTCGGCATGTGAGCAGCACTCGCCTTCATGCTGATGTGGTCGATAGCACTACTTTTAGGGGCGGCATCATCAGCAAAGAACGTAAAGCCACCATCAAGGAGTGTCTTGTAGGTGGTATAGCCAACACTTTCTTTTTTAAGTGCCACGTTGTAATGAGCATTGAAATCGCCACCTATAAAAATAATTTCTGATGCGTTTTGCTTGGCCCAAGAAACGATGTCGCGTGCCTGGAGGCCTTGCACTAGAGGATCCTGAAATTGCAGATGAATATTTGCAAATGTTATAGGAAGATAGCTGGAGACAGCGCTCGAAGTACCGGTAGGTATACCCACGGTAACACTATTGAGTGAGCGGGGAATTTCCCAGGTGCCATTGCCTGCTTGTTTTCTCTCATAATACAGTGGCCATTCCTCACGGAGGAGTGGACGATATTTAGTGAGGATGAGCGTTCCCACTTCACCACCTCCAAGGCTTTTGGTGACAGCGGTGTATCTCACATAATGAGCGTAGGGGTAGCCTGTTTGCGTGCGAAGTACCTCAATAAGGTCTTTGTTCCCCGAGCGACCCGCCATATAGTCTACTTCTTGTAGTAGTACCACATCGGCGTTGACTTTTTTGATACTTGCCACAATCTCAGGTAATTTGTCTGGACCGCCATAGACCGCAGCGCGTGTAAAGCCGATATTCCAGTTGAGGATTTTAAGATTTTTTATAGGAGAAATTTGTGTGCTCATCGTAGCGCCACGCACCTCGCCATCCGTGTTTAATAAACGTGCAAAAAATTTTTCCAACAGGGTCACTTGTTTGGTGATAAAGGAAAGCTCAGTATGCTCGGTGGCATGTACTGGTGTAGCGAGTATGCAGAATGAGAATATTAATACACTACAGAGCGCGCGTGTGATATGGATGGAAAAAGACGTCATGCGTGAATGGTTTACCATATAATGAGTAACACCACAGTATAAACCAATCTTGATGCTCGTGTCCTCTTGCGAAGGAGCAGGTGGAGCTAGCGTATGTGTTGCCGCATGCTCTCTGCAAGAGCCTGAAGTGATGCATCGGATGCTTCGCTTTTGGGCCCCCACACCATTTCAGCGCTACGACAGGGGTAGAGGCGTACATGCACGTGCGGCACTTCAAAGCCTTCAACGACTATGCAGGTGCGTAGGGTGGCACATACGGTGTCGAGCGCACGGGCCATTTTTTTTGTCGTTTTCATAAGTGCATGATATTCATCGTCAGATAAATTGAACACATATGCTTCTTGGCGTTTGGCGATCACCAACAGCTGTCCCTCCATGGAAGGAAACTTGTCGGGAATGACCATGGTGTGTTCGTCTTCGTAGATGATTTCTGCAGGGATTTCTCGCTGAATGATTTTGGTGAAGATACTCGGCTCCATGGGGTGAAAGTGAGGTGAATAACGCACTCACTATATCAAATGTTGTTCGAACGGTTTGCCAATGAGTACGAGAGGGAGGCACACAGACCCTGTGCGATTTTTAACGCAGACGTACACCCAAAGGGCACTGGCTTTGCATGTTCGTCTGTCGACTCCTTGAACAGCAGGGTGCGCCCATATTTTCTTATGAGCCTGCGGATTAGAAAATAGAAGTACTCTTGGGGTACACTACTACCCATGACTACCTACCGCCTTGCCGAGCCGATGACACATGAGGCGGCCGAAGAGCTCGCGCATCTCGACCCTCTCGTGGCACAGCTTTTGTTCACGCGCGGAGTGGCGACTAAAGAAGCGGCCGATCAGTTTCTTTCTCCGCAGTTTGCACACCGCCACGACCCGTTTCTCATGACCGATATGGAGAAGGCCGTAGTGCGCGTGCTTCGTGCTATCCGTGACACGGAACGCATAGTGATATGGAGCGACTACGATTGTGATGGTATTCCGGGCGCCGTCCTCTGGCATGATTTTTTCACCGCAATAGGTTTCACGAATTTTGAAAACTACATTCCTCATCGCCATAACGAAGGGTTCGGATTAAATAGCGAAGGTATTGACGCGGTGCACGCACGGGGTGCCACGTTGTTGATTACGCTTGACTGCGGCATCAGTAATCTTCATGAGGTGTCACACGCAAAGACGTGCGGCATCGATGTCATTATCACCGACCATCACGAACCTAGTGCCACGCTTCCAGAAGCCTACGCCATACTCGACCCGAAACGCGACGGGGCGTATCCGTTTCGTGAGCTCTGCGGGTCTGGTGTTGCATGGAAATTCATAGAGGGGTTATTGGCGCGTGGCAGTTTCACTCTCAGTGAGGGATATGAAAAGTGGTGGCTCGATATGGTGGGGCTGGCCACTATGGCCGACATGGTATCACTTACAGGTGAGAATCGCGTCCTCGCTCATTTTGGTATGCAAGTGCTCCGTAAGACCAGACGTAAAGGGCTTCAGGAAATATATCGTACGCAACGCATCGACCCACGCTATTTGTCTGATGATGATATTGGTTTCACGATTGCGCCGCGGGTGAATGCTGCGTCCCGTATGGGTAAGCCACATGATGCATTTCGGGTATTTACCACGACCGATGATGAAGCTGCGCGCGATGGTGCAGCACACCTTGAGCACATCAATAACGAGCGAAAAGGGGTGGTGGCGTCGTTAGTGAAAGAAGTGAAGAAACGTCTGTTGGAACGAGAGATAGGAAAGGTGATTGTGATCGGCGACCCGTCGTGGCGACCATCGCTCGCCGGGCTCGTGGCAAACACACTCGCCGAAGAGTTTAAGCGACCAGCGTTTGTGTGGGGACGTGATGGTCGCGGCATTATCAAGGGTTCATGTCGTTCTGGCGGCACTATGTCCGTAGTGAAACTCATGGAGCGGGCACGTGACGTGTTTATCGAATGTGGCGGACATCACGCGTCGGGTGGTTTTGCGGTACATGATGCGCACATACACGCACTACCCGCGCGACTTGCCGCTGCGTGTGATACTGACGACGTAACGCTTTGTGATACGCAGGAAGTTACCATCGATGCCGATCTCTCCGTCGACGCCGTGACAGATGTGCTCAATCGGACACTTGCGCAGCTCTCCCCTTTTGGAGTGGGAAATACCAAACCATTATTCCGGTTTGCCGGGGTCACACCCGAGCGCGTAACGACGTTTGGAAAAACAGCTAATCATACCAAGATGTCGTTTCGGGGTACCCGTGCTTCCATCGATGGCGTCGCTTTTTTTAGGACACCAGAAAGTTTCGCACCTGACCTGGGTATGAAACCCGTAGATATTGTGGGTCATGTCGAGCGTTCATACTTTATGGGACGGCCGGAACTGCGCATTCGCATTGTCGATATTGTGTAGCATATAAAAAAAGCCCCGCGCATAGCGCGGGGCTTGGTCATTACAGTGTTTGCACAAACTCTTTCGCATACGCAGTAGGAACGAAGTGTTCCTTGTCTGCGACAATGCAGTGTGTACCCAATAGCTCACGGAAGGTGTCTTCCGAGATCTCATATCGTGCACCGGGGACGGTGATTATCCATGTTTTTGGAATCGGTGCCCGCGTGAGGTAGGGCAGACCTGGTGGTGCGTAGTCATCGGTGAGGGTGCGCAACGCATCCTCAAAATCGATACGAGACAAATCATGCATAGGGGAGCACTCCTCTCAAATCACGATCAGATGTGGCACTGGTATGATTGCACCACCTTCGGCAACCAGGTACTGATTGCGCTTATCATCAACGAAGATAAATCCGCGCATGTTGTGGTCCATGCATTCAGGGTGTCGCCATTCGCCGCAGCGATTGTCGTAGCGTGCGCGAATGTTACGTTCCCGTAAGCGTGCTAAGGATTGCTCGATGCGAGCTTCTTCGTCAGCTTGCCATTCGTCGACACGCGCATAGTTGAACTGAAAGCGCGTATCGTCGTCGTTTCGCAGTATCCATCCGTCAGCAATGGCGCGGTCAATGACGCCCGCTTCAAAAATGAATTGATGTACCCCCACATGAGCGCGCACTTGGTCGGGGTACAGTGATACGGGGGCAACCGGCAGCACATCTTTGAGTAGTACGTGCCGAATGAGTTCCTCGACGCTGCGGATATGCACAGTATCAATACTTAGGGTGGTGGGCATGACAATTCCTCCTAAAATGAACCTACCTACCCGTGACGATACACGCGCTCATTCTCGTGGTCAAGCGCGTACCTTGTAGTGTGATTCGCTCCTACGGGGTATACTCGTGCCATATGGAAACATGGACATGTCATACCGATGGCGGTGCGCGCGGCAACCCAGGACCTTCGGGTATTGGGGTGGTGATAGATTCGCCGAAAGGTGAGCGCCGTGAGACCTCGCAGTTTTTAGGTAACGGCACCAACAACTACGCAGAATATGCTGCGGTTGCTCTCGCGCTGAACGAAGTGAAAAAGATACTCGGCAAACGCACGAAAGAAATCTTGGTGCACATCAAGCTCGATAGTGAGCTCGTCAAAAAACAGCTTTCAGGCGAATATCAAATTAAAGAGCCATCGCTTGTCCCGCTCTTTATCGAGATTCATAATCTACGGGTATCATCATTCCCGCACATACAGTTCACACACATTCCGCGTGAACAAAATAAAGATGCTGACAGATTGGCGAACGAAGCGATGGACCGCGGGCACTAGTACTACCGCTATTTTTTCATACGCATCATCTATGATGCCGGGTACTCTCTACTTCTACGCAGTCACGCTTTCATTCTTTCTTGGTATTGCTCTCGCCAGCGCGACATCGATAGGATACAGCGAAGCACTGCTCGCATGTGTGGTTGCGAGCGCGCTTGTAGGGATGTACTTCTATCGGGGAAAACATCTCCTTCATGCGGTGTGCTGTTGTATCTTACTCGGTAGTGCGTGCGGAGTATTTCGGTTTGAATATGGTGAACATCGCGCTTCACACGACCTTGATGTGTATGAGGAGCAGCAAGTGGTTGTGTTCGGCGTGGTGGTCCGGGAGCCTGATACACGCGAGCGTACGACACACCTAGTGGTGCGTGTCGATGCGGTTGGAACCACATCAGAGGAGGGTATGGTGCTGGTGCTCCACGAGCGACTGTCACCGGTGGTGTACGGAGATCGTGTGGAGGTAACAGGCATGCTTTCACAACCTACTTCGTTTGACACCGACTTCGGTAGGCAATTTCACTATCGTGAGTATTTGCGGGCACAGGGTATAGACCACGTGATGACATACCCAGACGTACGGGTGATTTCTCACGGAGCAGGATGGCGGTTTGTGGCGGCACTTCTTGTGTTTAAGCACGCCGTGAGTGCGTCCATTGAGACGGCACTACGTGCACCGGAAGCGGGCCTCGCACTCGGCCTCGTGCTCGGTGAACGACAAGCGCTTGGTAAAGACTTGCTCGCGGTGTTTCGGAATGCGGGACTTATTCATATTGTCGTACTCTCGGGTTACAACATTGCCATCATGATTGAGGCGTGTATGCGATTGTTGACGTGGATACCACCTCGCACAAGAAGTGTCATTGGTGGCGGCATCATCTTCTGTTTCGTGGTGATGGTGGGCCCTACGGCGACCGTCCTTCGCGCGGCCGTGATGGCTAGTTTGGTACTCATCGCACGGGCAACAGGGCGCACGTACGCCATACTTCGCGCGCTCGTGGTTGCTGGTGTGCTCATGGTGTTGGTCAATCCTTACCTCCTCATGTATGACCCAGGATTTCAGCTTTCGTTTTTGGCCACCTTGGGGCTCATCGCACTCGTGCCGATGTTAGAGCGAGCATGTGGGTGGCTTCCTTCGTGTCTGGGTGCCAAAGATTATCTGCTTTCCACCATCGCCGCACAGGTAATGACATTACCACTCATTATGTATGCCATGGGGTCGGTGTCGATTTTCGCGGTGGTCGCGAATGTGTTGGTGCTTCCGGTGATTCCGGTTGCCATGTTGCTTACTGCTATCACTGGTGGAGTCGGCATGCTGAGTGAGGCTGCTGCATTTGTTGTGGGCTACCCTACGTATCTCATACTCCACTATGTCATGGTGCAGAGTTCCTTTTTTGGCACACTGCCGTACGGAATGTTCGTGCTCCCACCATTTTCATTTACCTGGGTTATAGCGCTCTATATCGGTATGGGCAGCGTTATGGGCCTATGGGCGGCGTACAAAAAAAGTCCACCGAAGGTTGTTCCTTCGATGGACTCTCCCATGCCGTTTTAATGCAGCCGTGACTCTACGACGCCCCAATTGAGGTTGGCAAAAAATGCTTCCACATAATTTTTCTTTAGAGAGGGTACGTAGTCGAGCATGTAGGAGTGTTCCCACATATCAAGTGCAAGGATGATGCGTGCCGTGGCAAGTTGTCCGAGGTGCTGCTCATCCACCCAGCCGATAACGAGCGCACCGGTGTCTACATCTTGGTAGAGCATGGCCCAGCCAATGCCGCGCGTCATCGCCGTGGCTTTAAACTGCGCAAGGAATGCATCGACAGAACCCCACTGTGCTTCAAGCGCGGTCTTGAGTGTGCCATCTGCGAGCGCCACCGCACCACCTTCAAACTGAGTGAAGTAGTATTCATGGTTCTTCATGCCGCCGTACTCAAAGCCCAAGCGACGCTGCACCTCAGCAAGAGGATACGCGTTCTTCTCAGAATCTTGTGTCAACTCCGTAATTTTCTCTTCAATGAGGTTCGCGTGCTTCACATAGCCTGCGTACAGCTTGAGGTGTTCTTCAATAGTCTTTTGTGAAATACCGGTCAGTTCAGGGATGGCAAAAGTTTTTGGCGTGTATGACATACGTTTTAGGATTACGGTGCCACCATACTACCACAACCGACGGGCGCGGGCGGTAGTATACTTTGTATATGGGTACTGAGGTGAGACGAACAGTTGCAATTCTTGGTGCGTGTCTCACCATTATCCTTTCTCTGTTCGTCGGTGGTGGCCGCGAGCCAGATGGAAAGACACTCCGCGTGGTGTTTTTCGATGTCGGTCAGGGTGATGCGATTTTTATTGAGTCCCCCACGGGGAAGCAGGTGCTCATTGATGGGGGGAGCGATAGCGCCATACTCCGTCGCCTCAGTGCTGTGATGGGATACTTCGACCGCTCGCTTGATATGGTGCTCGCCACCCACGAAGACCGGGACCACGTAGGCGGATTACCCGATGTGTTTACTCAGTATCAGGTGGGCACCTTTGTGCGCACTGAAAACCAGGGTGAAAGTAGCGAAGCGCGCATTGTTGATGAGCTCTCGAAACGAGAAGGGAGCGCAGTGATATATGCACGCCGCGGCATGACTTTTGACTTAGGAGCATCGACCACGCTTGAGATACTGTTTCCTGACAGAGACCCCTCGATGCTTGAGTCAAATACTTCCTCGATTGTCGCACGACTTGTCTATGGGGAAAGCTCGTTTCTACTGACAGGAGATTCTCCGGACGAAATTGAAGAACACCTCGTGCTCCTTGATGCCACTGGCCTTACAAGTGACGTGCTCAAACTCGGGCACCACGGCTCGCGCACCTCTTCAAGTGAATTGTTTCTCAAGGCAGTTGCGCCTACCTACGCAATTATTTCAGCAGGGAAGGATAATCGGTACGGTCATCCTCATGCCGAGGTTGTGGAGCGTTTGACCAGGCTTGGTATGAGAACGCGGAGCACTGCGCAAGAAGGGAATATTGTTTTCGAAACCAATGGGGTGAAGCTTGTCAGCAAATAAAACATAAAACCACCTCGGATGAGGTGGTTTTTTCTGTGGAGGTTAGATGAGTGACGCTGCCTTGAGGGTCTTGTAAGCTCCGTTCTTAGCGATGGTGCGGAGTCCCTGTGTGGATACCTCCACGAGGACTGATTTGCCGAGTTCCGGCACGAAAATGCGCTTCTTTTGGAGGTTTGGCTGGCGGCGGACCTTGCCACAAGGGTTGTATTGTGTTGCACGAGTGCGGTTTGAGTAGCGGCCACCTACTTGTGAGCCCTTACCAGTAATTTGACAGATTTTAGCCATAAGATTTGTTTAGCCCACGAATGGTATCACATACGCGAAACTTTTCAAGTTCTTTCGGCGCGTTGTTTCGAGCGCTGTCGGTACGTGCTCTGCCATTTTCAAACTTTCGCTCCCCTGCGGTCGCTCAGTGCGGCTTCGGTGTTTGCCCGCACTCTTCATACCTTCAGAGTGCGGGACCGGCCAAACACCTGCAGATGCTTGAAAATGGCAGCGCGCGTACCGTTGCTAAACATGCAAAACCCCCCATACTCACGCTCCACAGGTCTCTTCTAAAGTCCTGTGTACTCGTACACACAAATATGTAGGTACAACCATTGTGTGAGTAGTGGTTTGGAAGTTTGGGAATTCTTCATTACACTGTAGGTATGGAACCTACTACCCTTATGAACATGATCACCATTGCCTGTTTGGTGATGTCGAT
>JBJOQE010000036.1:0-4058 GCA_046050105.1 Candidatus Parcubacteria bacterium | reverse complement strand
CAACCACCATCACGTTCGACGCACAGGAGGGCATCGCGCTGGCTATAGAAGGGAAGCCGTTTGTCGTGGCAATTGTAAAGCTGTAGGAATGAGAAGGGTGAAAAAGCGCCGAGGGCCAAAGGGCCCTCGGCGCTTTTTTTATCCGGTATACTATAGTTTCTTGATATGGCGTATAAAACCTATACCTCTGAGGCCATCGTTGTTGAGTCGCGCGAGCGCCTCGGTGCCGACCGGATGGTTCGACTCTTTACTCTTGAGGCAGGTATGATAGACGCACGTGCCCAAAGTGTGCGGGAGGAGAAATCCAAGATGCGCTATGCGCTTCAACCCTTCTCACGCGTACGCATCACGGTAGTACGGGGCAAGCGCGAGTGGCGACTTATCGGGGTTGAGTGCCGCCACAATGTTTTTTTTAATGCACACGACAGAGCTGCTCGGGCAAGTTTGGTAAAGTGCATGAAGCTCATTAACCGCTTTGTGGTGGGGGAAGAGCCGCACACAGAGCTCTATGACGAAGTAATTCGTGGCATGACTCACTTAGAGCAAGATGGGCGAGATCTGGCATTTCAAGTGATTGCATTTCGCCTTCTCGCGCACTTAGGGTACATGGCGCCCGAAGGTGTGTTGCAAGAGATATGGCAGGCATCGAGTATCCCCGAGGCAATCGCAAAGGCGCCAGAGAGTACGCAGTATGCACTAGGGCAAAGTGTAGCGCACGCACTTGCCGTGAGTCATCTGTAGAGGCAGAGGGTGGTATACTTTTTAGGTATGAATGATGGCACAAAAGACGCATCACCAGAGCCAAGGCAGAGCGGGCTCGACTCACTGCGTGAGCAACTCTATGCACGGGGTACACCGGAGCGCGATTTGGGGCATACCGATCTGACGACGCACACACCACCGCCAGCACCCCTGACGCCCGTGTGGCAAACGCCACTTCCAGCTGAGTCGCACCAACCTCTCAAACCAGAAATCACTTTAGGAGTTATGCATACTCGTATGAAACGCCGCAATCGGATTCGTATGCTTCTTTTGGGTGGCGGAGCTATTTTCTTTATGGTTGCAGCCATTCTGGCCTCGACGTACCTCTTTTTCGGCAAAAACTCCATTTCAGGAAATAACATTACGCTCGATACGCGCGGACCATTTGCGGTGGGTGGTGGTGAAAAATTTGATTTCACTATTTCACTCACCAACCAGAACGTGGTCTCTATCGATGAAGCAACGCTCATCATTGAGTATCCTCAGGGAACACAGTCTGCCACCGAAGCAGGAAAAGATATGTTCCGGGAACGAAAAGTTATCGACAGCATTGGTCCTGGTGAGGTGCTGAACGTCCCTGCCTCTGCCATTGTGTATGGCGAAGAAAACGATGAGAAAGAAATTCGCGTGACAATTGAGTATCGCGTCCAAGGTTCCAATGCGACATTTTATCGTGATGCATCACCCCTTAAGTTCAAGATTAGTTCGTCGCCTATCACCATGCAGGTTGAGGCAGTTGATACGTTGACGTCTGGCCAGGAGGTTGAGTTTAAGGTCACCATTGCTTCAAACTCACCCACACCACTAGAAGGCCTGCTCATAAAAGGAGAGTATCCAAATGGGTGGAGTTTTAGCTCATCTGAGCCGAAGCCCGTGGCAGGAGAAGATTCTTGGCGTATTGCCACCTTGAAGCCAGAAGAAAAAAAGACCATCACGGTGCGTGGGCTTATGTCAGGCAAAAACCCCGAACGCAAAACTTTCCGCTTCTCTGCAGGTGTCGCTAACGATCGCGACCCCTACGCACTTTCTTCTATTTTTACGACCAAGACACACGAGCTTGGGCTAGAAGCGGCATTCGTCAACCTCGATATGGCGGTGAATGGGAAGAGTGGTGAGACAGTCGTACTTGCGGCGCGCGAAGCGGCGTTGGTAGAGGTGACGTTCCGCAACACACTTCCCGACACTATTTACGATGCAGTGATAGAGGTTATCTTGGAAGGAAATGCGCTCGACGAAGCGTCGGTATCTGGCGGCACTGGTTTTTACAATTCCACCAAAAACACCATTTCCTGGGACGGCATTGGCACGGAGGGGTTGAAAGAAATTATTCCTGGAGGATCACATACGGTCACCTTCTCTATGAACCCACGTATTCCAGAGGAAGGATTTAAGACACCGCAGATTAAAGCGACCGTGAATGTGAAGGGAAAGCGTGTACGTGAGAGCAATGCGGCACAAACCCTCACAGGCACCATTTCTCGCACGGTGAAAGTTGAGACACAAACGGGTATTGCGTCACAGGTGTTTCATACAACCGGCCCATTTACCAACACTGGCCCTGTACCACCGGTGGCAGAAAAGCCGAGCACTTTCACCGTCATTACTGCTCTCAACAACGGCTCAAACCCACTCTCCGATACCGTGCTTGAAGCGATTCTTCCCCCGTATGTGACCTGGTTGGGCAAAAGCGAGTCATCAGTTGGCACTCTGTCCTACAACGAATCTACAAGAACTGTCAGTTGGAAAATTGGCGACGTTGATGCGGGAAAGACGCTCGCCGCTGCATACCAAGTGTCGATACTGCCGAGTGTAAACCAAATTGGCACCGTGCCTGCATTAGTGCTTGAGCAACGCTCGCGTGCAAAAGACCGCTTCACGGGCACCACGGTTCGCGCGAGCGCGCCCGATATTACGACTCAGCTGAACGATGAGCAGGATGAGACCAAACAAGAGGGGAGGGTGCGAGAGAGTGAGTAGTGCGCGGCCAAAACACCACTCACCGACTTCGGTGCGTCTTGCTAGTGTGATGGTCTTGTTTTGCACGCCGCAAATCCTAGAGAAAACATAGGCGATATAGTATAGTGCACGCGAGTCACGCCTGAGCTATTCTTTGTTTTGAAAGGCTGGGGGTAGGTCTGGGTTCAAAACAGAGCATGGCTGAGCTAACAAACAAAATTAAACTATGGCAGATGACAACAATGTAATAGATCCCGTTAGAGGCCCCCATCTTAGTCTTGCAACGCGATAATACTTTTACGTATGAATAATGATCAAGCCTCTAACGTGATGGAGAAAATTGTGGCGCTTTGTAAGCGACGCGGTTTTATATTTCAGGGCTCTGAAATCTACGGCGGTCTCGCCGGCACCTGGGACTACGGCCCACTCGGCGTGGCGCTCAAAAAAAATATTGAAAATCTCTGGTGGCGACATTTTGTGACCGACCGGGAAGATATGTACGGCATCGACTCAACCATTCTCATGAACCCGCGGGTCTGGGAAGCTTCAGGGCACGTTGGGGGTTTTAATGACCCGCTGGTGTCTGACGTGAAGACTGGCGAACGATATCGTGCCGACCATCTTCTGGAGGAGATTGGTATTGATCCCACAGGGATGTCGCTTACACAAATGGGCGCTGCAATTTTGGAAAACGGTATAAAAAGTCCCAAGGGGAATGCGCTCTCGGAGCCTCAGCAGTTTAATATGATGTTTAAGACCACTGCGGGTTCGGTGGATGGCGCCGACACAACCGTGTACCTACGCCCCGAGACCGCGCAGGGCATGTTTGTAAACTTCAAGAACATACTCGACACCTACCACCCAAAGCTTCCGTTTGGTATGGCCCAAATCGGCCACGCGTTTCGCAATGAGATAGCGCCACGCGACTTTATTTTCCGTGTGCGCGAGCTTTCTATTATGGAGCTCGAGTATTTCGTAAAGGCAGCAGAGTGGGAAAAGCATTTTGAGGCGATGCTCCAGGCTTCGCGTGCCTGGTTTGCTTCACTTGGCTTTGACGCTTCAGATGTGAAAGAGGTAGAAATTGTAGATGGCGAACGCGCACACTACTCTAAGCGTACTGTCGACTTCCACTTTAAATACCCGCACAAGTTTGATGAAATCGGTGGACTTGCTTACCGCACTGATTTTGATCTGAAGAAGCATATCGAACATGCAAAAGTGGATCTCTCGTACTTCGACGAGGAAGCCAAGGAGCGTTTTGTGCCACACGTCATCGAGCCGACATTCGGCGTTGGACGCCACATACTTGCGGTGCTTACCAAAGCGTACACTGAAGATGA
>JBJOQE010000035.1:0-3718 GCA_046050105.1 Candidatus Parcubacteria bacterium | reverse complement strand
CTTCGTCAGCAATAATTTGTGTGAGCTCGTGACGGAGCGCTCTTCCCACTGTGGCGGTGAGTCTGGCAAGTGGTTGACGTACTTTGATATTTGCCTTGGTGCGCTCTTCAAGTGCAAGTGTTACCACCGCACGTACTTCGGCCATGTCCAAGAGAAGTTCCACATTCACCACACCTTGCGTTGGCCAATCGGCGAGATGCACACTTATGGGGTCTGTTTCTGTGCGCACACGCATAAAGAGATGCTCGGCATAAAATGGCATGGTGGGTGCAATGACCAAGGCAAGGGTGCGGAGAACAGAGCGAAGCGAGCCGAGAGCATACCCCTTGTCTGACATATCCTCTCCCTTCACACGGTCACGCGAACGTCGCAGATACCAAGTAGAAAGATCATCGATAAAATCAGTAACAGGCTTTGTCGCTTTATCGAGCTCATAGGACTCATACCCTTCGGTCACCTCCTGCACCAGCTCATTGAGCCGTGCGTGCATCCACGCATCAAGCACGTGTGGCGAACGGTCAATCTGCACATCGTGCGACACCTCCCCCTTAAATAGTTCATAGAATGACAGCACGTTGTCGAGGCGTCCGAGGTTTTTACGTGCAAGTTCGGCCACATGCTTCTCAGTAAAACTCAAATCTTCCCCCTTGATGATGGGAGACGAAAGCATATAGAAGCGTAATGTATCCGCACCATAGCGATTGAGGATATCTGTTGGATCGGGGTAGTTTTTTAGCTTCTTCGACATCTTCTTGCCGTCCTCTGCGAGCATCAAACCATTGGTGATGACATGTTTATAGGGCGACACACCGAAAAGTGCCGTGCCCAGTACCATCATTGAATAAAACCAGCCACGGGTTTGATCCACACTTTCAGCAATAAAATCTGCAGGAAAACCGATCCGCTTATCCGGGTCGACGATGGTGGTGTTTTCAAATGGGTAGTGATCTTGCGCAAAGGGCATCGCACCCGACTCATACCAACAATCGAAGACATCCGGAACGCGGACAAGTCGTGTACCCTCTGCATCAAATATCGGATACTCATCAATGAATGGACGGTGGAAATCAAGCTCATACGCCTCATTGTGCGGCAGCGGTACAAACGATACCTCGCGAATCTCCGCGTTCTTAAACACCTTACCTTCATCGTCGTGATCAAACGCACCATCGAGTGCTTCACCGTGTGCTGCAGCGGTCATCATACGAAGTGGGCAGTTGTGCGCCACGATGAGGATGGTCTTTCCCTCTACCGTGCGTTCGAGTTCATAGAGCGCACTCCCTGCGCGTCGCTTCACTTCATTCCAGGACTCTCCACCGTCGGGAGACTTTGAGCCCCAGTTTGAGGCATCGCCAATGAAGGCGTGATACTCCTCCATCGTAGAGCCATCGAGCACACCCAGTTGCACTTCACCAAGACGATCATCATATTCGATAGTATCTTTGTCGTACCCGAGTACTTCCGCCACAATTTCTGCTGTTGCGCGCGTGCGTTCAAAAGGCGACGCCACAATGAGATCAATGTTGCGGTGTAATAATTTTTCGGCCGAAGCGCGTACCTGCGTCTTTCCTGTTTCAGTCAGTGGGTTAGGCGACTCCCGTTTGGTTGATGACACCCCCCGGGCGTTCGACTCAGCTTCGCCATGCCGCATCAGAATGTAGGTATTGCCAGAGACCTTCGTATGACTCACGAGCTCTTGAAGCGAGCCGAGCACATGCACAGCCCCCGTCTCAGGATGCTTCCACACAGGAAGCGGGGCGCCCCAGTATCGCTGTCTGGACACTGCCCAATCACGCGCGTTCTCAAGCCACTTTCCGAAACGTGAAATACCAATGTGTTCAGGGACCCACGTCACCGCATTGTTTTCAGCAACAAGCGCCTCTTTTATTTTAGGCACTGCCACAAACCACGATGTGGTCGCGTAGTTCAAAAGTGGTGTATCGCACCGCCAACAGTGTGGATAGCTGTGGGTGATATTTTCTTTCTTCAGGAGCTTGCCGGTTGTGGCAAGCCAACGCACCACCGCAATATCTGCCTCGAGGTGGGTGGTGCTTGTCTGGTCATCATCTTTTGGTTTCACGAGCATGCCTGCAAAGTCGAACACAAACGGCATGAAGCGCCCATCGTGGTCCACGTGGTGCACGACCGGTATGCCCGCGGCGTGGGCGAGCTTCAGGTCATCGTCGCCATATGCAGGCGCAATATGCACCGCACCAGTGCCACTCTCCAGTGTGACGTAGTCGGCATGGTAGATAGTCCATGCTTTCTCTTTCCCTTCAAGTTCTCGATTCTTGAAATAATCAAACGGTGGTTGATAGCGTTTTCCCATGAGCGCAGACCCCTTCATTTCTTCCTCAATTTCATACGGGAAGCCGAGCGTGGCCACTTTTTCCTTTGCGATAATGACTCGACTCGACTTGTTGTCATGAATGACCACTGCGCGTACATAGTCGTGGTCGCGATGCACTGCAGCAGCCATGTTACCCGGAAGCGTCCAGGGTGTCGTGGTCCATACTAACAGCGACGTGTCGGTTGGTTCGCCCGCTTCATCAAGAAGCGGCAACTGTACGGTAACGGCGATGTCTTTGATATCTTTATATCCTTGGTTGACCTCAAAATTTGAAAGTGTGGTACCGCAGCGTGGGCAGAGGTGCATCGACTTAAAGCCTTCATAGGCAAGACCCTTTTCATACAGGCGCTTCCACGACCACCACACACTTTCGGTGTAGGTGGCGTCGAGGGTCTTGTAGTCGTCTTCCATATCAACCCACCTCCCCAAGCGTGGGATAACCTGCTTCCAAATGTCGGCGTACTCCATCACGGCATTTCGTGCGGCATAGTTAAATTGCCCCACACCCAAGGCTTCAATCTCGCGCTTGGTTTTAATGCCGAGCTTTTCTTCTATCTGGTTTTCAAGTGGCAAGCCGTGGCAGTCCCAACCCCATCTTCGGCGAACATGAAAGCCCCGCATCGTTTTGTAGCGCGGAATTGCGTCCTTAATGGTGGACTGGAGCAAGTGACCATAATGCGGCAACCCGGTGGCGAATGGCGGCCCGTCGTAAAACGTAAAAGGTCCTTCTGGAGATTCCTTAGCAAGGCTCGCTTCAAAGGTATTCTCCGTAGTCCACTTCGCCAAGACCTGCTCTTCAAGCAGGGCAAACTTCCCTTTCTCCGGAGTAGCGCCTTCTTTGTTCACGGTTTCATTCATAGCTGCAATCCTACCGTTCTTTTGCCCTAAAAAAAAGCCCCGGAAAAATTCCGGGGCGCTGACTACAAGAGCAAAAGCTCGTTGAGTGTCATGGGTTTCGGAGTGATGGTGTGCTCAATGGCGCGAGCTAGATCGTCTATATCCTTCGAGACGTCGAACCGCTTCCGTTTGCCGCCAATACGGAGCACGCCACTTTTTTCACCACCACCGCGCTCAACCGCAGTGTCCACATGTGCCGATGCATCATAGACGAGCCATTGTGCAATTTCTTGTGCGAGTCTCGAAAAATCTTCATGCCAAGTGAAATCTTTTCGCGCACCGCAGACAAGCACACGGATGGGTTGTATTGTGCAATTCGTCACTCGTTTTTCTCCTTATTATTACCGTTCCATGTCGGACTGTACAAAATTTTTCTTTATGATGCAACCTGTGGATAGAAAAAGCCTGCATATGGATGCAGGTTTTGGTTTGTGTGCGCGCTTACGCAGTCATGCCTGATGTAGGCGAAAG
>JBJOQE010000034.1:0-9075 GCA_046050105.1 Candidatus Parcubacteria bacterium | reverse complement strand
CATGGTAGAATACACGCATGTACGTTATCGAGGTCATTCCTCTTCATGTGGGGCAGCAGGTTGGCACCCTTTCCTACTTCTCGAGTGTGCCGTATGCGCGAGGGGGCGTTATTACCATTCCCGTCCGTTCGCGAGAGACCGATGCTGTCGTGATGTCGATTGCGCCCGTCTCGTCGCTTAAGACCGCGCTTCGCGCTGCGACATTCACACTCCGCAAACTACCACCACAACTCATTGTGGGAAAGCTTTCAGAAACATTTCTCGCACTCGTTGACACAGTTGCCCTTGAACGAGCCCTCCTCCCCATCGACGTGCTCACTGCACTCGTGCCTAAGCGCCGTCACTTGATGCTGGTACATGCAGGGAGAGAGCAGAAGGAGCGCACACATCATATTTCACTGTTTGTTGCGCCACACGCAGAACGTATGGCTGAGTACCAAACCGTTGTGCGCGAGGCGTTTGCGCGTGGAAGTTCAGTGCTCTATGTTGCTCCCACTGGCCGCGGTGTACGCGCCGCAGAGCGAGAACTCTCACACGGCATTGAAGACCGCGTGGTAGTACTTTCAGGCGACGTGAAGTCAAAAAAGGGAGGTGAGCGTGTGGAGCGTTTGCATGATGACCGTCCGGTGCTCATTATTACCACCCCCACTTTTGCCTATATAGAACGAAAAGACTTAGGACAAGTGATCATTGAGTCGTCGCGCTCTCGCGGATACCGCGCCATGGTGCGGCCCTTTTTAGACCACATGCACGCACTCCTCACCCATGCACGTCTCGATAAACGTGCCGTCATTTTAGGCGATATGGTCCCCTTTGCTGAACATGTGGAAGCGCTCCGTGAACGACGCTTTGGGGAGCATGGAGAACATCCTAAGCGAATTAATCTTCCTGGAAAACTGACGGTGATTCATCAAAAGAAGGATCACGACGGCATCATCCCCTTTAGTCTCTTTTCTCCCGAGCTGTTGTCAGGCATTCAGAGCGTAATGGAGAAACGCGGGCGTGTGTTTCTCCTTGCCGCGAGGCGTGGGCTTTCACCGCTTGTGGCGTGTGCTGACTGTGGTCATATCTTCCGCGACCCCGAAACTGGTGCGCCATTGTCACTCCATCGCACCATGAAGAATGGCGTTGAAGAGCGATTCTTAGTCTCTCCTGCCACGGGGTACCGGGAACGCATGCGCGACGTGTGCACACAGTGCGGCGGGTGGCGGCTTCGTGAACGCGGCGTGGGCATCCAGCAGGTAGAGACCGAGCTCAAGAAAGCACTTCCTGACGTGGCGATAACGGTGATGGACCACACCACCGCAACGACTGACCTTAAAGCAAAGAAAATTGCCGAAGTGTTCTACGGCATTCATAGTCAGGTCATGCTTGGTACGATGCTCGCACTTCCCTACCTTGATAAACACATCGACGCATCAGGTATTGTGAGTATGGATTCGCTTCTTGCTGCACCATCGTGGCGCCAGCAAGAAGAAGTATTTGCAACACTTATGGCGCTTCGAGAATGCACCGAAGGCCCCGTGTGGGCACAAACACGCCACCGCCCCGATGAGCGCGTACTCGAGCTTGCAAAGCGCGGTGAAATTGGCACGTTTTATGATGAAGAAATAGATGCACGCCGTGCGTGGAGCTACCCACCGTATGCCATGTTTGTACTCCTCTCGTTTCAAGGAGCGAAAGATGCTGTGTCACACACCGAGGCGATGCTCCAGGCGCTCTTTGCGCAGTACGGCATTATGTTTTACGGCTCTCCCTCGCCAGACGGCCTTCACGCTGTGCGCCGCGGCCTTATGCGCTTCCCGCGTGAGTCGTGGCCGCACGAGCAGGTGGTGGCAGCTATTCGCACCCTTCCGCCTACGATTAAGGTAGAACTTAACCCCGAAAGGATAGTTTGACATATAGTATATTAAGTTGTATTATCCAAGCAGATTGGAAGGAGACTTACATGATTAAATTGCTTTGCGGTGCATCTGCACTACTTCTCGCAAACTCCGGTATCGTGCATGCCGAAGAGAAGAAAGTTGCCCTCGGGAGAGACATTGTCACAGTCCAATATAACAATTGGGGTAGCTTCGGGACAATGCTCTATTCTGTCTGCAGGCAACATCAGACGCGCATCACGGTGACTGAGTTTTACAAAATCGGCTATGGCGCAGCTTCAAGTTCCTATGATCTGTCACCTGGTGATAGTATTGCGCTTTGTAAAGAAGATGCATGCGTCAGATATATGCTCCGGAGTATCAGTGAAGATTGCATTGCAACATTTGATTCAAAGTGAAGTTCGACCGCCATCGTTAGATGGCGGTCTTTTTATTTTCATAGTACAAATAGACAGTTACACAAATTATATGGCTACACTCGTCCCTGAAAACCACCCTGCCCTTCATGGTATTGCGGAACCCGTACCCTTGGAGGACATTGGTACCCCGAAGCTCAAGAAAATCCTCAAGGATATGCGAGCAGCGCTTTTCTCTTATAAGTCTGAGGGCTTCACGGGAGTGGCTATTGCAGCACCGCAAATTGGTGTACCGCTCCGCATATTTTTGGTTGAAGACACTGCCCCCGATAAAGATGGCACCCGCATCCTCCCTACCTTAGTTGCAATAAACCCAGAGATTGTGAAAGTCTCAAAGCGGAAGCGAAATATGCATGAAGGGTGCCTTTCAGTTCGCGACAGATACGGTACTGTGGAGCGCTCAGAGCGTGCTACCATTCGCGCCTATGATGAGAACGGTGTGCAATACGAGCGCGGCGGTGGCGGGTTGCTTGCGCAGATTTTCCAGCATGAATGCGACCACTTAGACGGCACTCTGTTTGTGGATCGTGCAACAAAGATTGTAGTGAAGGACGAGGAAAAGGCCGCTAAGAAAAAAGTGGACGTTGGCACAGATGCAAAATAGTATCTTCAAACACCCACACATATCGTTTTTGAACCCAGACCTACCCCCAGCCTTTCAAAACCGATATGTGTGGGTGTTTAGCCGTTTTTCAAATTAAATTGAGAAGTATATGAGTAAAAACGAACCACTGCGCATTGCGTTTTTCGGCACACCTGATTTTGCTGTGCGTGTGGTACAGGAGCTTGATGCGGCACGCCTGACGCCTCTGCTAGTTGTTACCCAAGAAGACAAGGCGCGTGGCCGCCACCTCACGGTCGTGCCAACCGAAATGAAGCTCTGGGCTATTGAGCACAGTGTAGACGTGATTACTCCGCGCACACTCACAAAGGATGCACCTGAACTCGCTATTTTAGAAAACAGCGAATGGGATCTTTTCATTGTTGCCTCATACGGCACGATATTGCCGCAGTGGGTGCTTGATATGCCAAAGTATGGCGTGCTTAATGTACACCCATCACTCCTGCCGAAGCTTCGTGGAGCAAGTCCGGTGCGCTCGGCAATTTTGACGGACCAGAAAGATGCCGTGGGGGTGTCGATCATCAAGCTTGATGCCTTGATGGATCATGGCCCCATCCTCGCCCAGGCCCGCATTGAACCAGACCCGTGGCCTGTTGGCGCCACCATGCTCGAGGAACTCCTCGCAACCGAAGGCGGCAAGCTCCTCGCTGAAGCTATCCCTCTCTATATTGCCGGTGACCTGGTGCCCGAGGAGCAAGACCATACGCAAGCGAGCTATTCTAAGAAGATTGAGAAATCAATGGGCGAAATTACGCTTGACGGCAACCCGTATGAAAACCTCCGCCGTATTAAGGCACTTGAGGGATGGCCTTCCGCCTACTTCTTTGTAGAGAAAAATGGCAAACCCCTTCGCGTAAAAGTGCTTGATGCAGAACTTGGAGTTGATGGCGCACTCTATGTGACGAAAGTGGTGCCGGAGGGTAAGGGAGAGATGACCTACCCTGATTTCCTTCGTGGTCTCAGATAGGCATTTTTAACTCATCTTCTTTGTTGTCTGCACTGCAACAATGTTCACCGTAGTTTTGTACGTCTCACACTGTTGCAGCTTAACGCCTCGAATTTGAGTCAAAACTGCGTATCTGAATAATATGCTTCGATTAGAGAGCGCTATCGTACACAAAACGCACCTATTTTACGCTATAGCGTAAAATAGGTGCGTGGTGTCATGCATAATGTCAAAGTGCAAAACGCCCGCGGTCTATGGCCGCGGGCGTTTTGTACATCGAGTGCGCACTACCCACCGCGCACCATCTTCTTGAGTGTCCTGCTGCCTGCTCGTGCCACATCCTTCTTTTTTGTGCGGCCTTTACGCAGCTCAGCCTTGAGCTCGTTTTTCATGATATCGATGGCGCTTTCGATGGTTTCCGCTACACCCTCAGCGCGATGGAGTGTACCTTGATATGAAATGTTCGTTTCAGCTCTAAATATTTTTCCCGTTTTATGATGCTTGGTTGCCTTGCCGAGTTCCACCTCAAAGGTGGCGTCCGCCACTCCTTTAGGGAGGAGGCGCTCTACCTGTGCTAACTTTATATCAACAAGCTTTTCAAGTTTTGGTGTTCGTTCAATTCCGCTTACTTTCAATTTGAGTTTTGGCATGTGGTTTCACTATTATCCTATACTCATAATCTTTTTTGGTGAACGGTGGCCCGTGACTATCTTCACCTTTTTTACCTCTGTGCCGTGAGCGTCTGCAATAATTTCACGAGCACGTTGGTTGGCGGCGTTCCGAGCTGCTTCCTCTCGCACCTCTATATAAAACTCGCCCTTCGCATCTTTGGTGACGCGCTCACGTCTGGTGTCGGCGCGTACGTGTACCACCACCCGCGCAACCTTGGTGCTAGCCATGCAACTCCTTAGGAATACACACGTTCGCTGTGTTCACGGCTGTGGTGTCAGCAGTTTCAGTGCCGTAGGTTGTGGCAAGGTATTCGACGATATCAGCAGATTCATACATTTCGGTGCCGTCTTTGTCGTCTACCAGATAAGGTACTTGCCGCTTGCCACCGCGGGTGATGAGCTCTTCCGCTATCTCATCATCAGCGATATTTTTCTCATCAAATGGCAGTGCTAATTCTGCAAGTTCATGCAGCACCATGGCACAGTATGGGCAACCAGTCTTTGTATACAGCGTGAGCATACCTCGATTGTTATGCTGATATACCTCTAGTATATCACTTGGGTGTAGGGGCAACATGCACCACCGTGTACGTATGCACCCCTAGTGCAATAGGTAGAGAGCCATAAAAAGTATTAAAAACCCCACTCCAAGCACTGCATACGCACCGCGCATACCACCAGTATATCACTGCTGTGTACTACCCCTTGGCGTATGTCATTCTTGTATTGCATATAAAAAACCGCAGAGCATTGCTCTGCGGTATTTCACTATTACCAACTCTTGAGGACAACACGTGTGCTACACACGGGGCAGTTAATGTAGTCGCAGCCGTCTTCCCCACCACTGTAGTCTTTGCCACGGTAGGTCTGGATATCGTTTTCTACATACCCGAGCGTGCTTCCGCAACCCTTTGTACACACTACTTGCTTGTAGGCAGGTTTCTTCTTGAGTACGAGCACCATTTCGTATCCTTCTCTATGAAAGAACTATATTGATAGCATATAGAAAACCTAGAGCTTATGCGCGTATACCGGCTAATGTGTACCATCTGCGGTGCACAAATGCATGCATCAAGCACTCGACCCGAGCAGCTGCTTTTACTGCATCCATATACCTCTTTTTCTACCTCTTTTTCGGTTGCTCACTCTACCCACGTGAACCATATTGAAAATTATGTGTTTTCGCGTAGAATAGCCCTACATTCCGCGATTCTTGTCGCGGAGTGGGTAAAACATTTTGTACATTCCGCGATAGCTCAATGGTAGAGCAGCTCCCTGTCAGAGGCAGCTATGCAGAGTAATCTGCATTGAAAAGAATGTGAATTGCTGGAAACCCTAACGTTCAAGTCGAGGGCAATCAGCAGCCAAGCCAGGAGCAGTATGCACTTGGAAGGTTCAGAGACTATCCCTTTACGGGAGTAGGCGGTTACACAGAAGTGTATAACCCTCGAAGCGCTTTCCACCTTCAATTTCAATAGGAAATCAGGTGATGATATAGTCCACCCCACTCGGAAACGAGAGGATAATGTGTAAGGAGTTGGTTCCAGGTTCGAGTCCTGGTCGCGGAGCAAAGAGTAAAAATGCCCCTAGTGGGCATTTTTGCGTATATTGCTCCGCGAAAAATTGCAAAGCAATTTTAAGGACTCGAAAACCTTTCATATATTTTTGAATGCGAAGCAATGAGAAAATATGAAAGGTGTACCGTCCATGTAATGGAAGAGTCTCCTGGTCGCGGAGCAAAATACAAAAGTTTGTAACTATTCCTAACTAATATTATATTAGTCTCTGGCTACAAACAGGAAAATAATCATGGTCAACCAAGTATCACAATTCGTCATTCATTCGTGTGAGCAAGTGCTTCGATTTTCGAGTGTTCCTCAATGGAACGATTTATCTGAAGAGCGAAAGATACAATTGAGTTTCAATCTTGGAGCAATGGTACATGCTCTTGCACTCTCGAAAGAGGAAGGCTGGGATCAACTTAATCGCCTTCGTAATGGCAACCTTGATACTGCAGCGTTTAAAGAACATATCCAATCAATCGTTGATGAGCGAAATGTCGCGGTGGATCTAAATATGGTTAATCGTCCAATATAGCTAAGCCCCACACCGCGACCAAGAGAGTCGTTACGATGTGGCGGCTTTTTCTTTTTACAAAATCGAATTGAAAGTATCAGTCGAGCCAAAAACGCAGTTCTAACCTCGTTCACTAGGCGGAGCTTGGGGCGACTTTTTGTGTCCCCCGCCCAGGACTCAAAGCTTTGTCAGATATTTATGTACGCAGTAACCGAAATACCAATAACCCATACTGCTTGTGTAACAAGAGAGAGTTCTGGTCGCGAAGCTGTTAACAAAACCGCCGTTGGACGGAAAATGCTTATGGTAACCTCACCAACTTTCCCTTTCGCTTCACGATGTTTTTGTAGTCCCACTGAATGAGTGTTCCCTTTTTAAGCCAACGCTTGATGTCTTTTTCAACTATCTCTGATGCTTTGGTGTAAGTTACTGAGGCGTCTTTGAATTTTCCTGTTCCAGGTGCGAGAAGTGGTTCTTCAAAGTCTCTCCCACTCCAGAACATCAGGCGAACACCTGCTTTTAAATGTGAATAGCCAACGATAGGATTTCCCTCGAGAAACCATACAGGATGACGGTGCCACACTTTCGACTCACTCTTTTTCAAGTGAGTGTCGATGAGACCTTGAAGAGAGGTGCAGATTTTGGCGTACTCGCCTTTCTCTGCTTTGTTGTATGCGAGGATGTCTGGTGCCATACGCTCCCTAGTTAATGTTCTTATTCACTGCCATCACCTCAATCCAAGCTCCTGGAATGCCGAAGTGAGGATGTTCCTTGAACATGTCCGCTGCAGCTTCGTGCGACTCTGCCTCAATAAATGAGTACATCATGAGGTCGTTACGGGTATCCTCTACCCCTGTTCCCGTGATGCGCTTTGGCTTCCCTACCCCTGCAGTCTCCACAATAGCCGTTTTATGAGCTGCCATCCACGCATTCCACGTTGCTTGCATTTCTTGCTCTTGTGCTTTGCGTGTTTCTTCGGGGAGCTGCATCCAAGCATCAAGACCAGCGTGGGGCATTTGATAGGTGACGAAGAATTTCATAGATATGGTGAAATGATTATCATTATTATATGAGTATACGCAATGTATCACCTCGAGTATAGGTTGTTGCTTAATCCAAGATCAATGTTCCGCTTTCAATACCCTCATCGTAGTGCTTGTAGCGCGCATCACTTGGGTCGTGTTTGTAGTTAATGCGGTTGAGGGTGATGTGGTAGGTGTGGTGCATAAATGCTGCAACTTCAACGTGGATGCGGAACGTTGCTTTCGTCCCTTTCGGTATCTTTGCATACCGAAGTGTGCCGAGGGCGATTTGCGTGACTCCACTTCCCTTGCAGGATATGTCAGCTCCCATGATGGTAGCTTGTTTCGTGCCTTCAATTTGATAGACAAAACCCGTAGGCTTTTTCCCTGAGGCAATCGAAAGTGGGATGTAGATGGTACTACTTGTTGGGGTGATGTCGACAAGGAGGAAAAACTCAGCCACAGCGCTGTCTGGCCCATTCGGATTCTTCACACGGGTAAAACGTTCTCCTTTCTTAGTCACTTTAACTTTAAGCGCATCGGTGATGGTGTTGTTTTTCATATATTTAAATTGGTGTATATATCAGTGCCCACTTTTTTCACGATGCGGACAACCGGCAAAGCAGCATGGCCGCCGTTCACCTCGCCCAAGCTTCTCTTTCATAATACGCATTCGCCGTGCCCGTGTCTCATCTTGCTTTGCAGAGGTCACCCAGCAAATCCACTCGTTACGTGCGAGTGGTGTGATGTCCTCCCATGCAGTATGTACTTTGGAGGTAAGAAGGATAGCACCGCGCATATCCTGTGGAAGTGTATGTACCACACCTTGGGCTAGCCGTATGGATTTCATAACTCTATGGTATCAAAAATGTATACGGTATACTCTTCCCATATGGAATTACAACGTGGCAATGAAGAGCTCGAGCAGCTTAACCAAGCACTTAACGACCCTGAGGTGCTAGCGCGTTACAAAGAAGTGTTAGACAACTACACACCAGCGTGGCTTCCGCGCTTTCTGGGAAAGGTGCTCGTGTGGTGTGGCAATGTGGTGTATGGCAGTGAGCCATCATACTTGAAGTTTCGTGCTGTGGAGGTTATTGCCCGCGTGCCGTACCACTCGTGGGCTTCTGCGGCATACACACTCCTCACCCTCTGCTATGCCAACGAAGCGAAAGCGATACAGCTCTCGGGAGTGGCAAAGTATGCCCGTCTCGCCCAAGATAACGAGACAATGCATGTGGTAGTGATTTCACACTTAGCGCAAAAAGAAGGTCATGCAGGGTTCATTCGCTACACACTCATACCGATGCTGTTTGCCTTTTTCTATTTCTGGTCATCGTACATTCTTTTTTTAGTAAAGCCTCGCTACTCGTACGAACTCAACTATATGTTTGAGAATCATGCGTTCCATCAGTACGACCGATTTCTTGCAATGCATG
>JBJOQE010000033.1:0-9593 GCA_046050105.1 Candidatus Parcubacteria bacterium | reverse complement strand
ACGTGTGTAAAGCGGCTTTGCCACTCATTTTCTAACTGCCCCACCTGTGACGCTGTGGGTGTACGCACGAGTATGGAGAAACGATTACCTTGAAGGTCACCAGTTGCTATTGCGCCCTTGCCTGCGGTGAGGTCTTTAAGAAAAAAACGTGGATGGTTTACCTGTGCAAAAGCTTCAGGGCGTGCGCCGCGAATACTTATGCGCTGTGCGGTGACGGCATTCACATCCTTAATACCTGCATACCTCACCGAATCTGGCTTAGTGCCCAGCATCTCCTGTACAAGCTTCACAGCTTCAAACGTGGTCATACCGCATTTCACGAGCGTTGCAAAATGCGTACCTCCATACTCACCAGAAATCATGCCACTTTCGGATGCTGGATAATCTACGGTTACTACACTGCCATCTAGTCCCACTTCCTCAACAATAAAGTCTGTTGCGAACGCTTTCACCAAGCCACGAGGGAGTGCGTTTTTATTGGGTATAGTGATACCCACACGCGAAAGGAATGTGGCATCTTCAACGAAAGGGGTCTGCACAAACTTTTCTGGAAAAATGCGCTTGATGGTGTCGAAGCGTTCTTTTGCATCCATACGAGTGCATTATAACGCAAAGGGCCTCGCGCAATGCGAGGCCCTTTGGCATAAACAACCTACGTCGTACTACTTAATTTCGTAGACGATAGAGACGTTTGAGGTGATGGTGTTTTCACCAGAAGGAATTGAGGGTGCGGTCATCTTCATGTCGCCGCCCATCGCATTCTCTGCACGAGCACTCATTGCCATGTCATACATTGGTATTGGGTAGCCACCATTGGTTTCTTCAAAGTAGCTCATCATGCGGATGATGCTCACATCAAGGTCATCAGCGAGCTTCTGTGCGTTCTCCTTAGCATCCTTAATTGCCAACTCACGCGCATCACGCTTCAACTTCTCGTCGTCATCAATGGTGAACGAGAGACCTGAAATATTGGTAGCACCCTTCGTGCCTACGCTTGAAATGAGATCGCCCGCCTTTGCGGTGTCGCGAACCTTCACGGTCACCGTCTGGTTTACCGTGTACCCTTCAAGAATCTGCTTGCCGTTGGGGCAGCCCCACTGGGTGCACACGCCCTGCTCATAGCGGTACTTTGGGTTAAGGGCATAACCTGAGGTCTTTACGTCCTTATCCTCAACGCCAGCAGTCTTTAGGTGCTCCACGATAGCGTTCATAGCAAGTGCAGACTTCTCCTGAGCCTGTGCTGCATCAACTGCCTCTGCCTCTACGGCAAAAGAGAATGTGGCAATATCGGGCTTTGCAAAAATTTCCCCCTTACCTACCGCCGTTATCGTGGTGGGTCCAGTCACGGTGTACTGGCTTTGCTTATACGTGGAGTAGCTGTATGCAACGAGTGACACTGCGGCAAGCATAAGCACGAGAATAACGAGCCCTTTGAGGCGCTTATCTTCTGCCCATGCGCTGAAACCTGACATGATAGTGAAAATTAATTTAATACTGATACGTCAAAGCGGTGTGCCCGGCGTATTACCTTAATAGTACTACGGGCGCCGCATTTTCTTTCACCTACTTGGTACCGCAGGTGCGCTGATATTCTGCGAGGTCGTCATAGCGGAGTGCCAATCCCTCTCTATCTCCCTCCATAACCGAGTGCATGATGGCCTCTGTATCTGCTACGTGTGACAGCGAGAGCGCATGCCCGAGCTCGTGCGCGAGTACCCGGCGGAGCTCGGTGGCGTCGTCGTATTGATAGATATGGATGGCGTCTCCCGTGTAGTCGCCCTGGGTAAATTCGCGGCCGTCGTCATAACGATCATTAAAGTCGGCGACGCTTTCGTTGTAGTCTTCAACTGCCGCATTCCCCTTTTCACCCACCTGGTTAATTTTCCCGGCGAGGCCATTCAAACTCTTAGCAAGCGCATTGAGTGAAGTACTTTCTGCGCTCAGAGACGCACTGGTCTTCTGGAGCGCGGCGTACACACCCTCTGGCGCTCCGCCTTTCGTGTTCCATTCTTCCACTGCCTTGTTGTGGGCAGCAAGACGTTTCTCATACGCAGTTACTTTTGCGGTGTAGTCTGCTTTTAAACTTTCGTACGAAGAGAGCAGCTTCTCATAATCACTCTTGATGGATGCGCTCATACTAGCCTTACGGTCGAGCACTTCCGTGAGCTTGTGCTGTGTTTCGGTCTCCTTCTGGCGTTCGTCGTAGATAAAATTAACCACGAGCGGCGCTCCCTCTGCGAACGTAAAAAGGTTTTTCCCGGTGGCATCTTCCCAAAGCGACTCCGCATCGGAAAGCGCACTCTTCACCTCGTCTTCGGTGAGGTCAAAGTGTGGGTCGATAGCACCGACGTCGTACCGTATCGGCACACGGCACTTAGAATAGGCAACGTGGTACCAGGAGTATCCCGTGCCCGCGATAATCGCGACGATAAGCAAGCTCACGAGCGAACGTTTCATAAGTTAAGGGTAGCGCGTCCACGGGGTAAGTCAAACGCCCCTATACAAATACATACGCCGTGCCCACTTCTTTCTTTCGCCTATACCCCTCCCTCCTCTTGGCCTTTTTTTGCCACAATGTCGTCGCCGTACACTGAAGTGAGGAGGTCGAGGTCTTTACCCGACTGTGTGAGGAGATGAATATTCTTCTCGCGGAGTGCGCGAAGGACTGCCGCACCCTCTTTGCTTCCCACCGTTTGGTTGTAGTGTTCCTCAAACGCAGCAAAATCCTTAATAAAGCAGTGCCCACCCGCACCACGGCCCGAGGTGCCCAAATGCTGCTGGCTGTGCACCGGTTGCATGTGCGAAGTGCCAATGCGCGGGTCGGCGGTGAGGTTTTGGATAAGCGTTTCCCAATCTGAGCCATGTGCAGATGCAACATCATAGAGCATGTTCACGAAAATAACTTTCCAGAACAGAAAAACATTTGCACCGTATTTCGTGAGCTCTGCTTCTTCAAACGAGCAAATGCGTTCATACGGGGCTTTAGCAAAAATCTGCATCACCACCTTCGCTGCCTCCTCTGCTTCTGGTGTGCCGTTGGTGCCGATAATGTTCTTGTCGGGATTTTCAATATCATGGCGCACGGTGGCCTCACGCAAAAACTCAGGAGAGAAGAGCACAATGACGTCGGGATTTTCTTCCTGAATCTTTCGCGCGGTGCCAGGAAGAATAGTTGATTTAATGACAGCGGTTTTTCCCTTCGGCACCAGCTTCACCGCTTCACGTACAATCGAAGCATCGAAGCCATCCTTGGTGGAAGGAGTGGGTACCGCAATAAAGACCACGTCGCATGACGCAATTTTTTCTTTATTCTCGACATACGCTGGCTCCTTTGAGTAGCGCACCACGGTGTACCCCACCTCTTCAAAAAAATCCGCATAGTTCTTGCCAAGCCATCCCTGGCCCACAAACCCGATGTTCAAATCTGCAGTATCAGTACTCATGAAGGTGTTGCTTCCTTAGTGGTTTATCTAATCAGTCCTGAAGTATAACTCAAGAAATAGCATTTTGGTCACTTTACTTTTCGAGGGCCGCAATATCTGTTGTAGTGCCAAATTTAGCAATAATAGGATTCTGTATCAGTACCCTATTGTTTTTGGACTCATTTGCCAAAAGCCCGAAACCTATAGTTTTGCTCTCACCCTCCGACACAACTGGTCGGAATCTGAAGGCAAACAAATCCACGTTATTGTAATTATCTATGTCTGTGTATCCAACCTCAACCACCCAATTATATTCACCGTTACTCAATTTATCTGGTCGAATTGACACGTGAATAGGTTTCCCAGTTTGAGGGGTTTTCTTCAGACGCGGCCGAAAGCTGCCGGTCTCGTCGGCGAGCTTTTCTTTGGACTCACCGAATTTTTGCACTGCTCCAAAACTAATTACATTAGGTGCATTGTCTGCAAAAACAAGCTCGTAGACATCGTTAACAATAATGGAATAATTGAGCGGTTCGTCTCCCAAGGAAACGAAGCTGGTTTCGAAATCAGAAAACGGGAGTATCGTCTGAGTTGATTTTATTGAGCCTGTGTTACTCCCTGACTCCAAGCCAAATACTACCTTATCATCAATGATTTGAACCTCTGGAGAGCCGAACCAGGTTACCCACTCGCTACCAATTACTGCACTTGTTCCTTTATTGTCTGTATTTGTGTTTGTGATATTCACAACACTATTGCCCTCTCCACTCGTATGCACAACGACACTAGAGCTGGAATCTGTACCAATGAGTGATGCTGCTTGGGTCGGAATGCTTATTTGCTGTGTTCCCAGAAGTTGGCCGAGTGTATGATTGTATACCTCATTAACTAAACCCATCACTGACAGAACCAACAAGCTCGTCACAACTCCATGTGGCACCTGCTCAAGGAAGCTGTATTTTTTATTAACCCAAGTGAGGAATGATTGTATAAAGATGCGCATAAGGCCACATTTCTAAAATCGCGGGCTGTGAAGCCCGCGATTTTTTTGTTACCACGCCAACGCGCCACCAGTCTTGTACTCGGTCACTCGGGTCTCAAAGAAGTTCTTCTCCTTTGGCATGTCGATGATTTCGCTCATCCATGGGAGTGGGTTCTTGGTGTTGTACTGCTTGGGAAGGTTGAGGCGTTCAAGGCGGCGATCGGCGATGTACTCAACATACTCCTTCACCGTGCTTGCGTTTAAGCCCAAGATGCCGCGAGGAATCGCGTCGTCGGTGTACTTGTGTTCAAGCTCAACGGCCTTCTTAATGTTGTTGATGATGGTCTGCTGGAATTCTGGAGTCCAAATCTCAGGATTTTCAGACACAATGGTGTTGATGAGGTCCACGCCGAACGCAAGGTGGATAGACTCGTCGCGGAGAATGTACTGGAACTGTTCGCCCACACCCACCATCTTGTTGTGGCGGAGCATTGAGAGCATCATCGCAAACCCTGCATAGAAGAAGATGCCTTCCATGATGGCGTAGTAGCCGATGAGGTCGTGCACAAACTTCTGGGTGTTCTCTGGGCCCGTGGTATTGAAATTCGGATCAAGTACCGACTTGGTGATTGAGATCACAAACTCATCCTTTTCCTTAATTGAAGGAATGGTGAGGTACATGTTGTAGATCTCGTCGGGATTGAGGCCCAAGGTATCGCAACAGTAGATGAAGGTGTCGGTATGGATTGCCTCTTCATATGCCTGGCGGAGGAGGTACTGGCGGCACTCAGGGTTCGTGAGGTGCTTGTACACTGCAAGTACAATGTTGTTTGCCGTGAGTGACTCAGCAGTTGAGAAGAACCCGAGGTTCCATAAAATCATACGGCGTTCGTCTTCAGTAAGTGCACCCGGGCCCTGCTTCTTCCAGAGCTCGATGTCGAGCTGCATCGACACTTCTTCTGGCACCCAGTTATTTTGCACACCCGTCTTGTAGTGCACGCGTGCCCACGGATAGCTCATCGGAAGAATCTTGTTTGGATCAGTCCCGGAGTTGTTGATGATCTGCTTCTTTTGCATGTGTTCCATAGGGGTGTGAAATAACGTGGATAAATGAATGTTGGATGTCTATTATACGCAGAGAATGCGCATCCTTGAAGTCCCGGGGTGCTCGGAATATGTAGTCATCAAGACTGTGCAAGAAGAAGTGTGACTATTTCTGATTGACATGTCGTCTCTAAGCTTACAAAAATCTCGAGGTTCGAAGCGTCAAGGGGTCTGAGCCTAGAGGGTTGCTGAAAAATTTTGGTAATTCGTGACGCTCTCTAGAGCTGTGCACGCAGTGGCCCCAGATCCGCGAAGTCGAGTTGGAAAATCATGAGGCAGAGAAATATGCGGGGAGCGTATTTCTCGAATAGCACACCTCTATTGGCAGGACTCGCAAATGGCCTCCTCTGCCACATGCAACTTAATCGGCTTCTTTACCGCTACTGCTTTTGCCTCTGTCGCCTCCTCCACCATCGCCTTCGTAAACGGTGACGGTGTGGCAATAGGAGAAAGAATGGCCTGTTGGAGCGGCGCGACCTCAATCGGGCTCATCGATGCGGCAAGAGCCGATGCTGCATTTTGCATGTCGCTCATTTTCTCAGGACCATCGTTCTGCACGCGGGTCTGTGTGCCCTTTGCGTCGATGGTCGACTTCTCTACCTGTGATGCGCCAAGCGAGCGGAGGTAGTAGGTGGTCTTAAGGCCTGCTTCCCATGCGTAGAGGTACAGGTCTGAGAGCTCTTTACCTGAAGTGCCTGAGAAGAAGATGTTGAGCGACTGTGACTGGTCGATCCACTTGCCACGTGCTGCTGCTGCGCGCACAAGCCAACGCATATCAATCTCGAAGGTTTCAAGATACTTCGCCTTGAGGTGTGCGGGGATAGAAGCCACCTTCTGGATACTGCCGTCATTCAACTTAATCTCATCAAGCATTGCCTGATTCCAGAGACCGAGCGCCTTCAAGTCTTCCACGAGGTACTGGTTCACAATAATAAAGTCGCCTGAAATGTTCGACTTCACGTAGATGTTCTTGTAGATAGGTTCGATACCAGGAACAGTACCCGCAATGTTTGAGATGGTAGCGGTAGGCGCCACTGCCATGGTGTTTGAGTTGCGCATGCCGAAGCGCCGGATAGCATCGCGCACCACCGACCAGTCGAGGCGCTCACGGCGGTCGGTGCCGGTTGCAAGACCGCGCTCTTGTTCAAGCAACGCGATAGTGTCGACAGGAAGAATACCACGGTCCCACTTTGAGCCCTTGAAGCTTTCGTATGCTCCACGCTCACGCGCGAGATCGGTTGAGGCCAAAATGGCATGGTACGCCACGAGTTCCATTGAGTAATCGGCAAACTCCACGCAGGCATCGGTTGCGAAGTTGATGTTGAGCTTGTAGAGCGCATCATGGAAGCCCATCACACCTAGACCTACCGGGCGGTGGCGCATATTTGAGGTGCGCGCTTCAACCGTTGGGTAGAAGTTCAGGTCAATCACGTTGTCGAGCATGCGCATCGCGATGGTGGTGGTGGCACGGAGCTTGTGCTCGTCGAGCGCTCCTCCTACTACGTGCTCACCTAGGTTAATTGAACCGAGGTTACAGACCGCCGTCTCGTCCTTAGAGGTGTTGAGCGTGATTTCAGTACAAAGGTTTGAGTTGTGTACGACGCCCACATGGTCTTGTGGTGAGCGAATGTTTGAGGGATCTTTGAAGGTAATCCATGGGTGGCCAGTCTCAAAGAGCATGCCGAGCATACGCTTCCAGAGGTCGCGCGCCTTCATACGCTTGAAGAGGTGGATTTCACCACGGTCCGCCATCGACTCGTACCTCATGAAATGCTCTTCGAATGTGCGGCCAAACGTTTCAGTGAGTTCAGGTACTTCGTCGGGAGAGAAGAGTGTCCACTCCCCATCTTCCTTCACACGCTTCATAAAGAGGTCCGATACAAATGACGCGGTGTTCATGTCGTGTGTGCGGCGGCGCTCATCGCCGGTGTTTTTGCGAAGCTCGAGGAAATCTTCAAAGTCGTAGTGCCAATTCTCCATGTACACACACGTTGCACCGCGGCGGCGGCCCGAGCGGTTGATGGCCACGGTCACGTCGTTGGCGATTTTGAGGAATGGAATGGTTCCTTGTGAAGTGATACCCGAGGTTTTAATCTGGGCACCCGTGGCACGGAGCTTCGTCCATGCAGTGCCAATGCCCCCTGCCCACTTCGAGAGCTGGGCGTTGTCACCGTATACCTTGAAGATATGGTTGAGGTCATCTTCCACAATGTTGAGGTAGCACGAAGAGAGCTGCGGATGTGGTGTACCCGCATGGAAGAGGGTTGGTGTAGACGGCACAAACGAGAGTGTCGACATGATGTTGTAGAACTCGATAGCGCGCGCTTCTTTGTCGGCCTCGCCGAGCGCCAAACCTGCAGCAATACGCATCCACATAAACTGTGGAGTCTCGAGCGCCTTCTTCGCGGTGTCGCGAATGAAGTAGCGATCGTTTAAGGTTTCAATGCCGAGGTAGCGGAAGAGGTCATCACGCTCTGGCACAATGGCTGCACCTAAGCGCTCGAGGTCGAGTTCGAGCATGCGTGGGTCGAGCTTCTTTTCAGCGACACCCTTCTTGATGTTGCGTGCAAACGCTGCGCGGTAGGCAGGTGCGAAGGTTGCTTCGTCTGAGGGACGTTCTTCGCCAATAGCTTCCTTATAGAGCCGTGACGCAAGCTGACGTGCGGACACCACTGAGTATGCGGTATCACGCTCAATGCGAGAGCGAAGCACGAGCGTAATCAAACGGGCAAGCTCGGGTGTCTTGATGCCATCGTACACCTCGCGTTCAATCTGAGCTGCCACATCGTCAAGGTCAATAACGCTCTCGTAGCCACGAATGAAGTACTGGAGTGATGACTTCACTTTCTCGCGAGAAAAGGTCTCGCGTGTACCGTCACGCTTTTCAATGGTGAGGCGATTTTCTTCAATCTGTTCGAGTACTTCCTTCTCGCGCTCCTTAACGTGCTCAAAGCGATAGAGAATGTAGTGCTTGGCAACGCGGAAATACCCACGCTCCATGAGTGTCTCCTCCACCAAGTCCTGCACCCGCTCCACCGTGATAGCGTCGCTTGGTGTCATGAGCGACTCAATTTTTGCAATGACACGATCGGCCATCTGGCCGAGGGTTTCTTCTTCCACCGAAACACCCTCGCCCGTAAACGCCTTCGCCATTGCTTTGACGATCTTGGAACGATCGAACGATACTATCTGGCCATTGCGCTTTTTGATCTCTTTAATCATGGTATGCCACCCTAAAATCTGCCTGAATAATGTGCCGTGCCAGTGCGTAGCACATAAGTCGTCACCACACGACCATGACTACGTCACTGCTTTGAGAGAGGCAAAGACAGCCATGCAGTGAGCTGCATGACTTTCCCACGACCTCCCTCCTCGACCACACGAGAGCGCGTGTGTTATCAGCATTGTCTACCTCCCTCAGAAAACCGTCAACTATGGCTCTACATAAGTATATTATGTAAATATCCACAGGTCCTAAATTACAAAACGGCTTACTTATTGAGCTTTTGTTTTGTTTCTCCATCTCAAACAAAATTGATGTCTGTGGATAACAATCTTCTCGGGTTATACGCAAGACTTGCGGTGACGAAATTATGTGTCATATGGTGACGTAGACAACGCAAAAAACCTCCGTTGTGGAGGTTTTTTGCGTTCCACGCGTCTACCTATCGATTCTTAAGCGCGTCGCGGATCTCGCGAAGCAACACCACATCTTCTGCTGGAGCTGCCGGCTTTGCCTCTTCGGCCTTCTTGAGCTTGCTCATAGCCTTTACCACCAAGAAGAGCGCGAACGCCACAATAACAAATACAAATGCCGCCTGGAGGAACTTGCCGTAGGCGATTGATGAGTCGCCCATCTTGTATGCAAGCCCTGAAAAATCAATACCGCCGGTCATCATCCCCACAATGGGCATAATGATGTCTCCTACAAGTGAGGTGACGATGGTGCCAAATGCACCGCCAATAACCACACCCACCGCGAGGTCAATCACATTGCCTCGCATCGCAAACGCCTTAAATTCTTCTGCGATACCTTTCATGTCTTAGTTCGTAATTATTCAAATAATGCCGTCCCGTATAGTATA
>JBJOQE010000032.1:0-7063 GCA_046050105.1 Candidatus Parcubacteria bacterium | reverse complement strand
TCGTAGTAGTCGTTCATAAAGCCAACGAGTGCACCGATGATAAGTACCGCCAGTGGTATGAGTGTTTGTGAGCGTGAAAACATACTTACACCAGAGAGTGCAGAATGTGTCGTAAGGCACTCATCAATGACCACCAAGAAGAGTGTGGTGATAAGGATGCTCGCCCAGATGAGAATACCCCCCATGCGCGGCGTCTTCCCTTCGCGTTCGAGGTGGAGTTTGTTAAATTCATGCGCTGCGTTGCCATCGAGGGCAATCTTTCCCGGCACTTTTTTCCATACACGATGCTGATAGAGATAATGCGTGAGGAGTGGGGTGGCCATGATACCCACGATAAAAGCAACCGTGGTGGGAATGA
The DNA here is from genome assembly GCA_046050105.1 of Candidatus Parcubacteria bacterium. GTDB lineage: Bacteria > Patescibacteriota > Minisyncoccia > Phycocordibacterales > UBA918 > JAYQPD01. The sequence continues at coordinate 6,705 of JBJOQE010000032.1, read as the reverse complement.
ATACTTTGACCATTTCAAGGGGTTCAAAAGGCATAGTTATGGTGTAGCTTCGTCTTCCGTAATTTTGTCTTGCGTATAACGAATGAGTGTGCGCATATCGGTAAAGCGGCCTTCGCGTGTGGAGCCAAGCACCACAATGGCGACGGGGCGATCGAGCCCTGCATTGAAGGCGATGGCAAGGTTCCCTCCCGCAAGGTCCGTGTACCCTGTTTTAGTAGCTAAGAGTCCAGGAATACGCCCTACTATATCGTTGGTGTTGGTAGCGGTATGTACGGTCTGGCCAGTTACCTTCCCATATTTTTGAGTGCTCTCTGCCACAATATCGGGCCGTTGCTTGACGAGATACTCAAGAAGGAACGCCATGTCGCGCGCAGAACCATAGCCACCACTCTCCTCGGCGCTTTGATCAAGACCTGTGGGGTTACTGAAGTGCGTTTGTGTCAGACCAAGCTCCTCCGCCCGCTTATTCATCGCTTCCACAAAACCGCGTGTACTACTACTCTCATCGAGGGTAGCGCCTGCTGCTGCAGCCAGTGCATAGGCGCCATCATTAGAGGATGAGATGAGGGAAAAATCAGAAAGTGCCTGCGCGTCAAGCATTTCACCATCCATGAAGTCACTCGGTCCGTCTTGGTATATTGCTTCGAGTGTCATGGGAATTTTTGCGTTATTTCCGAGAGTTTCAAGCGCAACAAGCGACGTCATGAGTTTGGTGAGTGAGGCAAGAGGTAGCTCGGCACTTGCGTTTTTATTGTAGAGCGCCCGCTGATGGCGAATGTCCCACACGAATGCTGCGGTGGCTTGTATGGTGGGAAGTGGAATTGCTGTGGCTGCTGCTTTTTCTTCCACTGTGTGGGCCACCTTATCGCGGAGCGATTGTTCAAGTGTGGTAGGGGCTTCCTGCTTCATGTTGATGCCCGGGAGATATGAAACGCCAAACAATACCACCAAAATGAGTATGGCAATACCAAATTGCGCAGCAGCCGGCACTGTTGAACGATTTGCCTCAGGTGTAGGTGCTGCTTCAGTACCCACGGCATGAGCAAGAGCCTCCTCAAGCTCTGGGGGGGTGTGAGGCAGTTCTGGAAGAGTCACTTCTTCTGTGGTGTTGTCGCTATGCTCCATAGGTTATGACTGTGGTGGTGGTGCACTAGTTGTTTGCTCGTCGTGCGTTCGCTCCTGCTCAAATTGATCGAGTTTTGCCAGGATGACCTCATAGTCGGGGAGTGCTGCGCGCGACGTGACCCCAAGCAGGGTGAGGAGCTCTGGTGTGATGTCATACACAAATGTGCGGCTATCTTTCGGGTTTTGGGCACGCGCCACCAAACCTCGCATCATGAGGTTACGTAAGATGAATGACGAGTTTACTCCACGGATGTAGTCGATGTCAGTGCGTGAGACCGGCCCGCGATACAGCACAATGGAGAGCGTCTCAGCGCCAGCTTTACCGATGTCACGCTTAAGTTCCTCTTTGCGCATTGTCTCGATGGTCTCCGAGAGTTCTGGTGCGGTCACCAATGCTACTTCGGTAGGAGTTTCAAGGAGGCGCACACCGCGGCCACTAAGGGCTGCGGTGAGGCTTGTGAGAGCCCCGGTAACCCCCTCTTCATCTACGTCAAATAACCGTGCTAATTCACGTTTCTCTACGGGCTCCCCTCTATAAAATAAAACCGCCTCGATACGGTGTGCGAGATCCATACTCACACTATACAAAAAAACCGAGCATTTAGCCCGTGTTTACCTGTAGGTAACTTAGTTTGACACATATATATTTCTATGCCATTCTGTGCGCCAGAAGGAGTGTGAATTCCGCTTAGTGGTCCGTCTCGGTGAGATATCCGAGATTCTAGGGCCGACGTGCTGTTTGATGCCACTCAAGTAGCAAATGGCGACTTTGATCGTCTGCTGCAAAAAATCGAGAGTGAAGTTGGTCCGTATCCGGTTCCACGCCTCCAGTACGACGGTTTACATGAACCACGACAGGCAGCCTAGCGCTCACAAGGTAGCAAACCACCACTCTCTGGAGCGGTGGTTTTTTAGTGATATCTAGGCGTATCCACCCCCTCCTTTTCAATATGTATCTCATCAAAACGACCTTCTTGGCGGACGTGGACAAAGCCTTGCTTTACGAGCTCTAAGATTGCAAGGAACGACACAATGGTGGTCTTGTGGTCCGGACTGTTTTTGGTGAGGTCGGAGAAGCGGAGTTTCACTTGGCGAATGATGCGCTCTTCTAGCTTTGTGATCATCTCTTCAAGAGAAATGACCTTCCTAACAGTAGTCTTTGGGACAAAGGTCTTTTGTGGAAGGTTCGTCAGAATGCTGCGCATTGCCTCATGGAGCTGTGGTAGTGTTGACCACTGATCGGGAAGAAAGACTGGCTCCTGCTGCGGCACAAAAGACCGTTCATAGAGGACAGTGACACCAAATGTGGTGCTCAAATCTTCGGCAATATCTCGGAAGAGCTGGTAGAGCTTCAAACGGTGCTCAAGGTCTTTAATATCCCCTTCTTCACTTTCGGTGAGGGTAAAAATCGGAAGGAGCGATTTTGATTTGATAAGAAGGAGAGTAGACGCAACTGCAATGAAGTCAGATGTTTCTTCAATCGGGTGTTCCTCCATCCCTCTCGCATAAGCAATATACTCATCGGCAACAGCAGCAAGCGAAACATCGTTCACCAGAAGCTTCCTCTTTTCAATAAGGTCTAAAAGATGCTCGAGGGGCCCTTCAAAGCCTACGTGTGGGAGTGAATATGCACGTGCTGCAGTCATGCGTATATTCTACCAGGTCGATCTAGTATTTTTCTGCAATACGCACAAGGAGTGCGGTTGGTTCGCCAGTGGCACCCTTTGCGAGGTGGTCGCCTGGTGCTGGTGTCATACGTGGCGCCATGTCTATGTGTGCCCACGGAAACTTTGTTGCAAAGTGGGAAAGAAAAGCGCCACCGTTTATTGCGCCGCCGTAGCGAGCATTTCCAGACGACTGAATGTTGGCGAGGTCGCCATGGATCCCCTTGGTGTACTTCGTGTATTCGTCCCACAGTGGAAGGCGCCACAGATAGTCTCCTGTCTCTTCGCCGTACGCTGCAAGTTTAGACGCGATGGTGTCGTCTTTGGTCATAAGTGCCGATGCGTGTTGCCCAAGCGCTACGAGTGCCGCGCCAGTGAGTGTGGCAACGTCTACCACGAGCTCTGGCTCGTAGCGTTCAGCGTAGGTAAGCGCATCAGCAAGCACCAGCCTTCCCTCCGCGTCGGTGTTGAGCACGTCTACCGTGAGACCTTTCATGGTTGTGAGTATGTCACCAGGACGATAGCTCGTGCCAGAAACCGAGTTTTCTGCTGCAGGGATGAGACCAATGACAGTGCGCTTTAGCCCAAGCTTTGCGATGCCGTATAGTGCACCGATGACCGCAGCGCCTCCCGACATATCAAGATGCATGTCGAGCATGGCGTCTCCTGGCTTCATGCTCAAGCCACCGGTGTCAAAGGTAATGCCTTTTCCCACAAACACGAGGGGTTTCTCTTTTTTTGCTCCGCCTTTGTATTCAATGATAATAAATCGTGGCTTCTCGGGCGATCCTTTTGAAACTCCCAAGATAGCTCCCATCTTGAAGCGCGCAATCTCTTTTTCACCGAGAACGGTTACTTTTGCCCGCGTACCTTTGAGTGCACGCAGAGCTGCGGAAGCCAGAAGTGCCGGCGTCATGTCAGAAGCGGGAGTGTTGGCGATTTCACGAGTGATGGTGGCACTTTCACCAATCGCTACGCCACGAAGTACGCCCGACTTGAAGGCGGGTGATACATCGGTGAAGGTAACACTTGTAAGCTCACGCGATGACGGCTTCTTGTATTTGGTAAAGGTGTACCCAGCAACAATGAGGTTATAGGCGAATAGTTCACCAAGCACTTCGTCACTTATGGAAAGACCATGCGCAAGCGCTTCAGGATGTGAAATGCCAAGCGAGGTGATGCCATGACGGCGTGACTCCTCAACAATTTTTCGCACAGCAATGCGGAGTGTGCGTAGTGTGTGCGGTTTTTCGCTCTTCGGAAAAAGCAAGGTATCTTCTCCCTTTTCCGTGACCTCAAAACGTGAAGAGGCGTCTTTCGTAAACGAAAGACGCACCATCCCTTTTCCCGTTGCGCTGCCACTTTTAGCTAGGTTGATCTTCATGGGTCGTGAGACGATTGTCGATACGGTTCATATCGCGAGGAAATACTGAGGCTTCCTTCACATTTTGGAGCTCGAGCATACGTGCCGTGAGGCGTTCGAGGCCCGTTGAGCAGCCACCATGCGGCGGCACCGCATACTTAAATGCCTGAAGGTAGAATGAAAACTTATCAGTATCCATGCCACGTTCCTGCATCTTCGCGACGAGTTCACCGTAGTTGTGGATGCGCTGCGCACCGCTGTTTATCTCGAGGCCACGGAAAAGGAGGTCGAAACTCTTCGACCATTCAGGCTCGTTTTCTTCAGCCATGGTATAAAACGCACGTTTTTTAGTAGGAAACTTTGTGATGAACACAAAGTCAGAGCTCCGCGCACGCTTCGCGTATTCGCAGATAAGCTTCTCATGTTCTGGTTCCATGTCGAGTTCACCCACTGCTTTCACATTGAACTCGCGCTCGATGACTTCCTGCGCTTCACGCAGTGTGAACACGGGAAAGGCACCTTCGGGAAGAAGAGGTGCGGTGGTGCCGAGCGTGCGGAACGCATCGGCGTGACGTTCTACGACGAGTGCGGTGATGTCGCGCATCACGCGCTCAAGTACTGCCATCACGTCTTCCTTCCCTTCAATGAAACCAAGCTCAAACTCAAGCTGGGTGATTTCTGAAAGGTGGCGCGTGGTCGCGCTCTTCTCTGCGCGGAATGTCTTTGCAATGGTCATGACGCGCTCATACACACCTACCATAATTTGCTTGTAGAGCTGGCCGCTCGTTGCGAGAAACGCTTTCTTGCCATAGTAGTCCGGGATTTCGAACACTGCTGCGCCACCTTCTGCGTCGCCACCAACAAGTGCCGGTGCTTGAAAATCGACAAAGCCTTGTGTGCGAAGTGAGTTTCTAAAACCATCCACGATGGTAGCCTGCACTTCAAAGATGGCGCGGTCGCGGTCACTTCTTAGGGTATATGGGCGGTAGTCGAAGCGCGTGTCGATGTTGAGCTCGGCTTCACGTTCAAAAGGTAAGTCTATCGTTGCAGACAGTGTACGAATGGCAGTAATCTCAAGCTCGATGTCACCGTTTTGCACCCCTTCTTTCACATTCTTCTCAGGACGAGCGTTCACCACACCCTCCACTTCAACGACATACTCGTTCTTGATATCTTTAGCTACCTCGAGTACTTCAGGTTTCCCGAAGACGACACCCTGCAGCTTGCCGGTGCGATCGCGGAAATCAAAAAAAGCCATCTTGCCTTGTTGACGAGTGATGTCAACCCATGCCTTGATGAGCACTGCTTCACCCACATGGTTTTTAAGCTCGCCTATCAGTGTTCGTGTCATAGCCATAAAAAATTATATGTTCACGCCAATCATCTCTTTTATCTGTGCTATTTTTTTCCGTGCCACTTCCCCTGCACGCTCTGCACCGTCTTTCAAGATTGCACGCACATTGTCATCAGTGATGGAGGCGCGACGTTCTCGCATTGGTGCAAGGACTGCTTCGATGTCTTCGATGAGTGCATCTTTCAAATCTTTATAACGCCCCTTGTTCTCTTGGTAGAGAGTAGAAAGTGCCGCTTCATCTTTAAAGAGAGTGTGGATTGCATGCACATGCACAGGTGTGTCACCTGAAGAGTCGGTCACAATACTCATCACCGCCTTTGCAATTTCGTCCTTCGTGCCAAAGAGTGGAATGGTGTTTTTGTAGCTTTTCGACATTTTTGCGCCGTCCGTACCGGGCACAATGCCAACGCCAGGAAGAATAAGTTCTTTTGGTTCCTTGAGAGCATCACCGAATGCATTATTGAACTTTGAAGCTGCTTCACGCGCATATTCAAGATGCTGTCGTTGGTCTTCCCCCACTGGGACGACGTCGACATCGTAGAGAAGAATATCTGCGGCCATAAGCATGGGGTACGTGAAGAGGCCGGCGTTCGCCTCAAGTCCTTTCGCCACTTTGTCTTTGTATGAGTGTGCCTGCATGAGAAACGGCACGGTGACGAGTGTGTTCAAAATCCAGCCAAGCTCCGTATGCTCGGGGCGGTCGGACTGTTTGAAGATAATCGCCTCTTTCGGGTCTACCCCTGCCGCCACATAGTCTTTGACCACATCAATAATATTGGTACGGAGTATCGCCGCGTCTTTAAGTGACGTGAGGGCGTGGTAGTCAACCACCATGAGAAAGCTCTCATAGTTATGGTAGTTGTCGACGAAGGGTTTAAGTGCACCAAAATAGTTTCCTATATGGAGGTTGCCCGAGGGCTGCAGGCCAGTGAGGAGGCGTTTTTTCATTGCTTCAAAATAGTACCAAAATATGGCCTATTTCGGAAGCTTCTTATCAGTGAGCGGAAGGGAGAGGGAAAAAGTTGAACCCTGCCCTTCACCCCATGAGGAAGCCGCCACACGGCCACGCATGGCTTCGGCCATTTCCTTCGCGATATAGAGGCCGAGGCCCGTCCCGTAGATATTGACGGTATTGGCATTTGAGGCACGCACGAACTTATCAAAAATGATTTTTTGTGTCTCAAGAGACATACCAATGC
>JBJOQE010000031.1:0-3671 GCA_046050105.1 Candidatus Parcubacteria bacterium | reverse complement strand
AAAATGTTTCATACTGATTGGTTAATTATCTTGTGCGCAGCAATGAGATACCGCATATCTCGTGCAACGATATACTGCCCTTCGTAGTTCTGTGGTATTTCGCGCTGCATAATGAGTAACGCATTGTCTAGGTTATGCCACTCAACCTTGAAGCCGTCATCTATTTCTCCTTGCTCCATGTGCGGTTCTCCCTTCTCTCCTACCACGTCTGCCATAAAACAAAATGAATGCTGTACGAGCGATAACAGTTTTCGATATTCAACAATCTCTCCAAGTGGCGCACCGACAGTGACTCCGCACCCTATTTCTTCACTACACTCACGCATCAAAGCTTCTTCGTGTGTTTCACCTGCGTCAATGCCACCGCCAGGGAGTTTGTGATATCCATACTTCGTCACGTTGAGAAGTGCGATCTTACCCTCGGCATCAAATACAACGCCCCGCGCAGCATTACGCAGAACGTATCCTTCCGCCTCTATTTTGGTAACCTGCTCGGGGTTTATGGTGAGTATAGGTTCCATAGGAGATTATGTGTCCGACCACACGGCGAGCTCGTTGCCATCAGTGTCAATAAACTGGAAACGACGTCCTCCTGGAAAACTAAAGATTTCTTTACTTATAACGCCGCCAGCATGTCTCACCTTTGCCAACGTGCTCTCAAGCTCGCTCGAATACACAACCACCAAAATACTTCCCTTCACAGGTGTACCGAGAAAAAACCCTCCATCGACGTGTTCACCAGTAAACGCAAGGTACTCCGGGTCATAGCTTTCAAACTTCCATCCGAAACACTGTTCGTAAAAGGCTTGTATGTGTTTCAGGTCCGAAGAGGCAAACTCGATGTACTGTATGTTTTCGTGTATTAGTTTCATGGAAATACAGGAAAATTATGCTGCTTCTGCTTGTTGTTCTGTTCTGAGATTCTCTGACGCTGCGATATACTCAGAAACTATGCCAAGCATCAGCTCAGGCACACGGGGATTGCTGTTATACACAACTTTTTTTGCAACCAGCTCTGATCTAAATGGGAGATGCAAATCAATATCAAGTTTTTTCCATGATGGCATTTTCTCAATGGTAGAAGCCAGGTCATCAGTGATAGCCATTACCACAGGTATATCAGCACTTTCGCCCAATCGCGTGAGCAGCTCATAACCTCCTCGCAGAGTCCGGGGAGCAAAGTGTGTAGGGATAAAAATACTATTTTGGACAAATCCCAGAATATACCCGACCCTACCATCACCGAAGGCGAACGTTGGGTCACTACTCATTCCTTCAAAGTGGGCTATGAATCTACCTGCAGACAGTGGCTCGCGCGACCTACGCTTCATTGCAGTGCTATACCACGCATACACCTCAGCAAGCGAAGTCTGTTGGTTCTCGATGCAAATCTGATCGGTTGGTATTAAACCCACTGGCAGGTCGTCCATTGCTTCGACGGCTCCACTTTCCGTAGGTACTTCATCAATGATATGTTCACCACGGAAGAAGGCATCGATTTCTTGTCTGGATTCTTTCACAACCTCATTTCGTGGTTTCCAAAAATTTTCATGTTTTGACATAGAGGGGATGCGTTTAAAACGTAGCATAATAATCGCGCGTGACATCTTCGCACACCTTCCGGAGGTCGGGTTGAAGTAGTGTGCACAGTTGTTTCGACTCCACATCGGAATGGAAGTACGACACAAAATCCTTCACGGCCCCCACGATGCAGTTTTCTTGTGCAAACCTATCGCGGCCAAGCATGCAGGTGTTTTTTGTTTGCTCTGCGTCACTGATGCTGCGTCCTGAAGCGTCGCGCCCAACGCTCTGGTAGCAAGTGCCACGATGTAGTATCTCTACACCGTCGCACGCGGCAAATACTTTTGAAAAATCTTCATCAAACGCGGTGAGCATGTGCGACGTCTGCATCAAGTAGCAGTCGCCCTTATACTCATCAGCCACCGCGTTGCACGGATAGACGGGGTCTTCTGATTTTAAATACTCAGACACGCCGCCTCTGTCTTCAACCATGATGTTCTCCATAAACACACCACCGGCACACGAGCTCCGCTCCCACTCGCCATCGAGTGTGCCACACACCGCAAGTGATTCTGGTAAGTCATTTTCATAGAGCTGCATCACCCCATGCCCCAAGCCATGCACGCAGTTATAGTAGCCAAACGAGTACACTTCTTTTCCGGGAATGCTCGAGCACACGGTATTGAGCTTTTCGGGCAATGCTTCAATGCCAACCTCTTCCAAAATACCTTCCATCACACCGTGGTAGAAACCCGACCAACACATAGCGTCACCCTGTGAAAATGCTTCGCCAACACCCCCTGCAAGCTTGGCGCCCATGCGGCCAATAACATGCGTAATCTGATGACACTCACCACGCACCGAAGCAGTAGATTCGTAACGCTTCTTTAAGTCAGCAAAGGCAGCGGGAACGCCATACTGCTGCACGTAGTTGGTATAAAATACGTCATAGCATGGAAGATCTTCTCTTCCTTCAATAATACAGTTAGGTGTGGGCTTCTGTGCGTACTCTTCGTAGGTCATATTTTGCACGTCGGGAAGGAGGTAGTGCCGCACCACGAGCCCAAGGAGGGCGCCTAAAACCACCATGAACAGCAACCACGCTGCATATTTTGCCGTTCTTTTAACATTCATAACTATATACTACCGTGCTAAAGAATTGCCGCAAATAGCACAACGCTACTGACGATTGTCCTGCAGTTATTTTTTAATAACCTTTTTAACAATAAGTGTCATGAGTGTGTTTGTACAGATCATGGCAATCGAATGGAATGTCGTAGCGATATTGTATGACTGTAGTGAAAAGAGAGTGAGAATGTGCCGCGCCACATTCATAGCGTAAAGTGTGGGACGTTCAGTTTCGGGGTGCTGCCACGTCTTCCGAAGTGTAGGTATGAATGCCACGATATCTATGAGCACCACGATAACCACCGAAATAGTTGGGTCCTGGGTAAATGCCCACGGGACGAGCCCAAGCAGACAGACAACAAGGAACACATGGTCAATGGGCCTAATCTCTCCTGCACCTCCCTTCCAAAGATACTTGAGCGAAAAAAGAAAAATCAATACCGTAAACCCCTCGGCAACACCTGTAGGAAGCGCGCCGATGCCCGCGCCCTTTGCAAGACCACCGAAGAACGTGGTCATGGAGACGATGGACCAAATGAACCACGTGTAGGGATGTGGGCGCACCACACCCTTCATCACATCTCGCAAGTAGGAAATATTTCCCACAATCGCAAGAATTGCAGCGATAACGGCAAAGACTTCTTTCATACGTTCTCAATGATAGCACTCAAACTGTACGTTCTGAGTATTGCTCTTACTGGCAACATGCACAAAAGCGGCCAAAAGGCCGCTTTTGTGTCGTGTTGCCAGACAGGGAATCGAAACTTACAGTTTCAGTACCCGTTGAGGATATTTTTGTGGTTGCGCCAAAAATATCGTGCAACGGCTTCGATTCCTTGGCGAATATGCCCCCGGCATATTCTTCTGGCACCACGCACAAAAAAAACGGCCTGAAGGCCGCTTTTGTGTCGTGTTGCCAGACAGGGAATCGAACCCCGATTAAAGGCTTCAAAGGCCTCTGTCCTACCGTTAGACGATCTGGCAGTCTGTGCCTACGCTGCAGTGCACCACGCATTGTGCCT
>JBJOQE010000030.1:0-16902 GCA_046050105.1 Candidatus Parcubacteria bacterium | reverse complement strand
ACAAAAGAGCATGACCGCCGCACAGATTTCTCTTGCGTTTGGCGCGAGTGGGTACACTGGTGTGGCGCGTACACTCATTGCGCAGTCTGTAGTCTCGAAGAACTATACACTTGCTGATGTGCGCACAGTGTCGTATGCGGTTGTGTCCACCACGACGAGCTATACCATCACCCTTAAGAATGCGACCAAGCGATTGGTGCGCACGACTAACGGGATGACGTCAGCACAAATCGTGAGAGCGTTTACGGCAAGTGGATACACCGGGAATACTAATGCACTTATCGCTCTGTCACACACCGCTTCGTCGGGTGCATATACACTCACCGATGTGCAGAAGGTCACCAAGAGCACAGTTATTGCTACTAATCCGACTCGGTTTACCGTCACGTACAAGGTAACCTTGCGGAATGGAAAGGTGCATACCTTTACGCGAGACCTCACCAAAACTCAAGAAACATTTGAGCTCGCAGTAAAAGCAACAGGATACACCGGTAGTATCAGCGGCCTCGTGAATATCGCAACAGAAGTGACCACTAGTGGCAATGCTGCGACTTCGAATGTCGCCACCCCATCGACATCCTCATATAGTTCCACACCCACTTCGTCGGGTGCGTGGTATGCAACTGGATCTTAAATTAGCATAATGGCATAGCGACGCCGTACATTAAAAAAAGCACTCCACTATGGGGTGCTTTTTTTGTGTAGGCAAAATACTAGAAAACTATATTCCCATCTTCCATGCGAATGATGCGGTCGCAATCACGCGCATACTCCTCCTCGTGAGTGACCATCACAATAGTCTGGCCGTTTTTGTGGAGCTCTCCCAAAAGGTCGATGACCTGACGACCAGAAATGGAGTCAAGGTTTGCGGTGGGTTCATCAGCGAACAAAATTGCTGGGTTGCCCGCAACTGCGCGTGCAATGGAGACGCGTTGCTGCTCACCACCTGAGAGGGCAGCAGGGTGGTTATTAAGTCGGTGCCCGAGACCCACTTTTGTTAGCGCGAGAGCTGCTGCCTCACCTGCTTGCTGCCACGAATTGCCACGCATGAGAAGCGGTAACATCACATTCTCCTTTGCGGTGAGGTCAGGAATGAGTGCATAGTCTTGGAAGATGAACCCCAAGGTAGTGAGGCGAAAGGTCGTCTTCTCATTTTCGGTGAGCGCAAGCACATCAGTGCCTTGCATAGTAAGGGTGCCGCTTGTGGGGATATCAAGTAATGACAGTTGGTAAAGAAGGGTCGATTTTCCTGCACCAGATTTACCCATAATGGCCACAAACTCACCAGCTTCTATGGTGAGGTCGATTCCTTTTAGTACATGAGTTATGACACCACCTTCCTTTCCAAAGGTGCGTTCTATGCCCCGAGCTACTATGAGTGGAGTATGCATATCTATCACAAGGTTAGCGGCCTAAGATGGCATTTAACGTATTCTGCCGTGCTATAAGCCACGCGGGCACAAGACCTGCCATGAGGGTAATAACGAAGAGCACCATAAACCTGATGGTCGCACCAATCGGGTCTACCAGCAGGATGCCGTCGGAGAAAGGAAAGTTGATGGGGTGTGCGTCAAAGTAAGGAACAAGCACAAAGAAGGTGAGTGCCATACCAAGCATTGAGCCCGTGAAGGAATAAAAAGCGGCTTGCACCACATACGCAAGCTCTATGGCGCGTCGTTCGATGCCGATTGCCTTCAAGATGCCAATTTGCCGCCGTCTTGAGAGGGCATTGATGAAGATGATAATGAAAATGGTGATTGATCCGACCACAATACCAATAGAGCCAATGAAAGTGCCGAGTACGTCAAAAGTGTTTTTGATATCGGTAATAAACTTCGGCTGCGCTTCCTCAAATGTTTCCACCTTTGCGACTTCTCCAAATTTCATGGTACTGAGAGCGTTACGACCCGCCTCCAGAGTAACGCTATCTTCGACGCGAATCACTATCTGATCTGCGTTGTGGTCCAGCCGATTAAAAAGTCGGCGGAATTCCTTGTCAGGCAGATAGGTGTTGAGGGATACTTCGTCCACCTTGGTATCCACGATGCCTTTCACGATAAATTCTTTCGATGTTTCGCCAACGGTCATGCGTACGATGTCACCTGGATATATAGCTTCGAGGCTATCGAAGGTATCACCAAATTGCTGTGCGTAGCGATCAATATAGTATTTGCCCATCAGGATATAGCCCTGCTCGTTTGGGTCTAGGTACGAGCCTTCGCGCACACGAGAGGCGAGTGAGGTGACCTCATCTTCTTTTGTAGGGTCAATACCGGTCACGTTCACATTGGCGGTGTCCCGTTCTCCGCGCAAGTCACGGCGTTCACGGTAGTTTGCTTCAATAAGGGCAGATGCTTTATAACGTACGCTATACGATCCCACTTCGGGAACGGTGGCTAGTTCGGTCTCTATGCGCTCTGTTTCAAGAATCCTGTCTTCGGCAGGAAGAGGGGAAATGACGATGTCGCCAAGTGACTGTTCCTTCACTGCTCGCACTGCTCCTTCAATAAGGCCCACCAAAATGCCCGACACCGCGACGAGGTTTAAGAAGGTAAGCATCATCACACAGATGATAAGGAACGTCGTGGAGATACTTGCTCGTTGTATCTGGCGGAGGCCTAAGAGGAAACCAATACGAATGCTTTGCATGTCATGGTGTTGGTGACGGTGGGAGTACCACTTCCGTTCCTTCCTTGAGATTCACTACGGCGAATCCATCGGTGCCGTAGGTGACACCCTCGAGTACTTGGGGAGTTACATTGCCAGACGTTGCGGTATATATCGTGTAGACACCCTGCTCTTCCGCGATGAACCGTCGTGGAAGTCGAAGTGCATGCTGATGTATGTCGGTCACAATACGTACGTCGCTATTTAAGCCTTCTCGCATCCAGGGAGGTACCTCGTTGAGGGAAATAATGGCGTCAAAATAGGCAACCCCATCAAGGGCAGTAGCAAGCGGAGAGATGAAAACCAGAGAACCCGGCAGCGTTTCGGTGTCTTTGGCATCAAACACCAAAGAAGTGGAAGCTCCGACGGTAATTTTGGTGATATCAACTTCAGGGATGCGAGCGCGGACATCAAACGCATGTGATGCAAGAAGTGACACCACATCTTCACTTTGCGTCGCGATTTCACCGACGACACCATTTACTTCTGTGATGGTGCCATCAAAAGGTGCGCGAATATTTCTCCGCTCAAGAAGCGCATCAATGCGGGCAATCTGAGCAAAGGCCTCATCGACACTACCTGCAACCTTGCGGAGCTCCTCACTCCGTGCTGGCTCAATGTCTTTCGCTGCATTTAAGATTGCGTTCCGGAGAGCATCTTCGCTCTCTGCGATGGCGACACGCGCACGCTCTTCTGCAAGTATAAGTGCGTTGTAGTTTGTTTGGTAGCTTGTGCCACGTATATTGGGAATGTGAAGCTGCCATTCCTGTGCGTGGTATATTTCATCCTCCTCAAATTGCAGGTATAGCCCACAAGTGCCAAGCGCTCCGGGTGAGTTATCAAATGCTTCAAATGTTCCGGACTCGATACCTGAGACCTTATATGAATAGCCCGACTGTGCGCGAGACGGATATACCGTAATGGTGTATATACCCTCGGTAGTACAGGCGTAGGTGCCGCTCACCACTGGCGGAGTGTCATTTGTGCTCGGATCAAGGGGAACCATTGCTAGGTTGGATGAATACAAGAGTGCGCGCGCAGCGTTCACTTTAAGTGCTTCCTCGGCACGTGTGCGCTCGAGGTGTGCACGAGCGGCAGTGACCGATGACGAAGCGACATCGCGAAGCGCCAAGGTGGCTCCTGCTAATGCTTCATCGCGGCGCGCGAGTGCTCCCGAAAGCGCTGCCACTGCAGCTGCTCGTTCAGCGCTTAGGTCCGCAGAGTCGATCATCGCAAGGACGTCACCTTTTTGGACAGTGTCGCCCTCGGTTACCAGTACCTCACGGAGGCGGCCGGTGTCAGGGAAGCGAAGTCGCGCAGCCTCAGTCGCTTTCGAGACGCCAGAGACCACGACAGAAGAGACCACATCGCCTCGTGTCACGGTTGTGGTGGTGAGTGTTGGTTCCTCCCGCGACCAAACTACAACAGAGACTACTGCCACTATGGCCGCAGAGCCTGTGAGGAGTAACTTCCTATGACGTCTTAGAGTGCCCATTACCTTTCTAGTATACGTGGGCGTCATAAAAGTATGAAGGGATAGAAGCAGAAAGGAGTGGTGGCGTCGGCGGGTATTTTCCTATATTCTGTAGCAGCCTCTAGAGAGGTGGTGCATTGGCTGACGGTCGGCTTTCAGCACGACTGGCACGCCCACATGAAAATGCATAGAGAAGCGCATGGGCTGACGGTCACCCTACGGGATGCCCGGCACGCCCGTCGCTCGGACAGAAAATGAAAGCAAGCTTTCATTTTGTCCTCGCTAGGGCGTGTAGCTCAGTTGGTAGAGCGCCGAGCTTATACCTCGGTGGTCCATGGTTCGAGTCCATGCACGCCCACAACGAATAAAACAGTGCCTACGCACTGTTTTATTTACGTTGTGGAACCGCAGCGATGTTTCCGTTTGAGCGAAGCGAAAGGCGGAAACCGCGAGGTGGGGTCGCTGAATATTCCTGTCAGGAAATATATCAGTAACCAGTCAATACTTCTTATTTGTTGTATATCACCCTATACTCATATCTATGGAAAGCAGTGACATCGCAAACTTCATCACCAGTACTGTGCGTCAGGCGGGCGCAATGGCGAAAGAGGCCTTTGGTCTTGTCGATGTTAGCTATAAAAAGAGTGACGTACCTTTTGATGTATTCACGAAGACCGATGGCGACATTGATGCTTATATAAAATCAGCGATACGTGCAAAATTTCCACTCCACGCCATTTGCTCTGAAGAAGGAGATGAATTGAGAGATTCGCCATACACCTGGACCATTGACCCCATCGACGGTAGTTCTAATTTTTCACGGGGCATTCCGCATTTTGCCGTGTGTCTCGGGCTACTTGAAGAAGGCGTGCCTGTATGTGGTGCGGTTTACAACCCTATGACAGATGAATTTTTTTCATTTGAGCAGGGGAAAGGGGCAATGCTGAATGAACAGCGATTGCACGTTTCAACAAAAGAAGCGTTAGCAGGGGGTGTGGCATTCCTCACTATCGGTAGTCGCGCCGAGAATTGGCCGTGGGGTCTCGCACTCTACAATGGCTTTCTGCATGCCGAATGTCGAGTGCGCACTATGGCGGCGTCGGCACTCGACGTGTGCTATCTAGCTGCCGGGCGTGTGGATGTAGTGGTGTATGGCGGCGTCGGTATCCACGATATTGCGCCGGCAGTCGGCGTCCTTCGCGAAGCAGGCGGCGACGTGTATGGTTTTGAAACAGGTGAGAGAGCACTGCTTACAAAAAAACCACAACGCATTGTGGCGACTGGCACTAGTGAGCTCGCAGCGTTTGTGCGCTCGCTCACGTAACTGTGCACCGATATCCTCCCTCAAAAGTATTATGATATATCATAATACTTTTGAGGGAGGTGTGTATCTATGCTTTGGCAAACTCCCGTTGTCGCTTTTTTTCATCATCGCTCCGTAACGTATCGCGGGTATGAATATACCGTTGCACCATCTCGCGTGGAATAGGTTCCTCATTCAGGAGATGGGTGAGCACCTGATCCCAAAACAAAAACCGAGCCTTTGAAAGTTCATGCATGTCGCCCGTGGATTTCTCTGTGGTCTCCGCATAGTATCGAAGGAGTACCCCCGCTTTATAGCAGCGCATGATCCGTAACATGGTGGCGTCATCTTTGCCGCGTTTCTCTTCTACGTAGCGCACCAAAAGGTCGGCAAGCTCAGGGTTATGAATGAGCATGTAGTTAATAAATCGCGCCCACATTTCATATTTGTTGCCAAAGCGGATCGCCACCTGGTCGAGCGCAAACAGTGAGCCTTCCTTGACACGGAAGTTGTGAGGCACTAAGTCGGTATGGTCAAGGAAGCCTGAAAATTGATCTATATGTGTTCGTGAAGTGTCGAGGAGTTCCACCAGTCTTGAAACTGCAGTACATGTTGGGAAAAGGGAGGCCACCATCTCCTTGATGTGTTGCGCATCGGCACAGTACTCTTCTGCGTCCCAGACGGGAACAGTACCCCGAAGTGTTTTGGTATGTTCGTAGGTGGTTGCATGGAACTCTTCTTGTGCTTCAAAGAGTTTCAGAATCATAAAGAATTGCTCACGGAGCGGATAGTCCACAAATACTCTTTCTTGGACAATAAATTCTGTAACGGAGATGGTGTAACCTCCTCGCATACCAAAAAACAGCTCTTGTGGAAAGGCGAGGTTACGGAGTGCAAATCGTACTCCCTGAAGGAGTTCGCGCACTGCGTGTTCTCTGGTGATGTCTTGTGCACCGAGTGTATCGAGACTCACTTTGATGACGACACGTTCATTGTCTTTTTGTGTACTTCCGGTAAGTACAAGCTTGTGCGCGCTCATAAGAGCACGCTCACCACCTATGTGGAGCTGTTCAGCATCAAGGATATACCCGAGACTTGCTACGGTTGAGACGATGGTTTCTGTGAGGAGAGGTTTCATTGCAGGGGTGTAGGCACCATGGTACATTCCCTTTATGACTCACGCAAAAGTGAAAAAGAAACAGGTAGAAGAAAAACAAGACCAGAAGCCGCTTGCACGCGTTCTGGTAACAGGTGGGGCAGGCTTCATCGGCTCCCATGTAGTTGATCTTCTCTTGGCAGATCCCAAGGTTACTAGGGTTGTCGTCGTGGATTCCTTTACCCTTAACTACGACCCAAAGCGTAAGGTTGAAAATACCCGTCTTCACAAAAACGATGCGCGCTACCGCCTTGTGCGAGCAGATATCACGGATGCTGAGCGCATTGAAAACTTGTTCAAAAAAGAGCAATTCGACACGGTGTTGCACCTTGCCGCTTCATGCGACGCACGAAAAGCAGTTCTGGAACCCAAGCTCTATCTTGAGACAAATGTTATGGGGACGTTTAATCTCTTCGAGAGTGGTGTGCGCCATGGAGTGCACCATTTTGTGCTCGCGTCGACCTCATCCGTCTATGGTAATGACACGACGGCCCCGTACCGCGAAAGTGAGAAGGCAGACCGTGCGCTCACCATGTATGGTGCGTCAAAAAAAGCGATGGAGCAGCTTGCCTTTACCTACTACCATAACCATGGAGTGCAAGTGACGTGCCTCCGCATTTTCAATGCGTACGGTGAACGTATGCGAGAAGATTTAGTGTTACCAAAGTGGGTGCAGAGCATAACGCGCGGTGAGTCTATAAAACTATCAGGAGCAGGAACGCGTATCCGCGACTTTACCTACGTCAAAGATGTCGCCCGCGCCTTTCTGTTGGCTTCACGCATACCAGGGTTTCATGTGGTGAACGTGGGGAGTGCCAAACCAGTATCACTTAAAAAATTACTCGGTGTTGTCGAAAAAGTGCTCGGTAAGAAAGCAGAAATTGTGCCGTATGCGTCACATCACGGAAGTGTGGAGATGACACACGCAGATACGAAGCTTGCGAAGAAGCTCCTCATGTTTACTACCGCTATGCCACTTGAAGAAGGAGTGCGAGCGTACGTCTCGTGGTTAACGGGGAAGCGATAGGAGTGCAGTGAGCGCACGAAGGTGTGCTTCCCATGAGAACTTGGAAACGAGGGTTGCGGTGCCCCCCTGCACGAGTTTCACTTGAAGTGATGGGTCATTAAAGAGGCGAATCACCGCGTCAGCAAGTGCCTTTGGATTGTGTGGAGGAATGAGCAGGCCGTTTACTCCATCAATCACTGCTTCGTTCGTTCCCGAAATGTTGGTTGCCACCAGTGGAATGCCGGCAGCAAACGAGGTGAGAACGGTGTGTGGCAGCCCCTCGTAGGTTGAGTTTAAAATATAGACATCCGATTCTTTGCGGAGCTGCCAGGTTTCGGTACGTGAGACATTTCCTAGAAACCGTACCGCATTGGTGATGCCAAGTTCTTTCGTGAGCGCTTCGAGACTCTCTCGCTCTGGCCCATCACCTGCGACGGTAAGTGTGGTATCGGGGTAGTGTGCCAAAATGTGCGGGAGCGCACGTAGTGCACTATCGACACCCTTCCAGGCAGTGAGGCGCGCCGTCATAACAAGCTGGTGGGGGACACGTACCGGAGCAAACATAGGAGTGCCGTGGTCGTCTGCAGCATTGTAGTTGGTCACGGCCCGTTCCGGTTTGATCCCATAGGTGTTCACAATAACCTCGCGTAGATACTCTGAGGGTGTGGTAACGCGTGATGCATGACGAAGCACGAAACCTTGGAGTGTCATCATAAGTCTGGTGCGGAGTGTGCCGTCGGGTTTCTCTAAAAAAGCTTCGAGCTGCTGAGAAGTTGCGCGATGTTGCGTTGCGCGTTCCCATGCCTCATCACCGACAAATTTGATGACTACCGGTTTTCTAAGAAGCACACCGGCTATGACTGCAGGGAGTCCTGCCGCCACTGCATTTTGTGCATAAATTACATCCGCTTTTTTTGCTTCTCTCATCACGGCGATCCAGAAACGAAAGAGGCGGAGGGGAAGTGGGATATCTTTTGAGATTTGTACTAAGCGCGCACCGCCGTAGGGGCTCCCATGCCGAGCGTATGCAACGACCGTGATGCTGTGGTCGTGTGCTAACCGCTCGCACAACTCTTTGGTGTAGGTAGCAGGACCCCCGATTTCAGGTAGGTAGATAGGGGTGGCAATGAGGATACGCATGTGGTGATTCTACTAGAAGTTGTATGCATGCGCGAGCGCGGTCTGCTTGACGCCTGCACTAAAATGCTGACCTTGTGACCGAGAGCTGTTATAGGTACTATGAGTGCCATGCATGAACCTCTCATTTCGGTCATTGTGCCCACACGCACTTCTGAGTATAAAATGATTCCTTCTCTGGAGTCGTTGATACAGCAGACTTACCAAAACCTCGAAATCATTGTGGTTGATGATCATGGCGAAAATGCCACCAAATCGATTGTGGAAGACTTTATGAAGCGCGATGCGCGAGTGAAGTATGTGCTGAACCCAGGACGGTTTGCTAAAAAGAAGAATTGGCGTGGTTATGACATCAACGCAGGATTTTCTGCCCGTGACTACGGTTTTAGTATTGCGCGGGGCGGTTGGATCACGACACAAGATGCTGACGATGCGTGCTTGCGTAACCGTATCGAAGTACAGTATCGGTTTGCAGAAAAATATAATGCCACTATGGTCGGCATTCAATGGATAAAGCGTAAACCCGAGTATGAGGGAAAGATGTTCAATGTGGAGGCGCTCATTAAGGCCAAAGGGGAAGAAGCGTTGGTAGTACCTGCAGAAGAAGTGGTGGCGCGCGCCCACCGTTCACGTGGATTTTTCATGCGATTCTGGTGGCACAAATATATTCCTTTTCCCTTCAAGTGGTTTCCTTATACACGGAGGCTCTTTTACCGGACGATGGATCTCTATCCTGGTGCGGATAATTCTATTTTGTTTCGTCGGGAGGTGCTGACTCAGGCACGTTTCCGTTCACGTAACGAGCGTGTGTGGGGGCATCCTTCAGGGAGGGGAAGCGGCCGCGATTTTACCTTTCAAGTAGCCGATATATTCGGGCACTGCATCGGGGTGAAAATCCCACTCTATCTCTGGAGTAAGACACATGAAAATCCTGAGTATACTGTTGCAGAGTACGATACATACATCATCTAGTCCTTGCTGTGCATAGCGGGTCCATAGCGACATGTACACTGGTACACTAGTGTGGTATGGAATCATTTATACTGTTGTGTATTTCACTCGCCACTTTAGCACTTACTCTTGGCGCCCGTTCACGCATTGATGTCCTCACGAAGCGTATTGAAACCCTGGAGCAAGGATGGGGCATACAGGGAGTATCGGTGGTTACATCGGATAGTCCGCAGCCAGGTATCCAACATGCTCCCCGAGTGTCTGCACCTGTTCTGGTGGCGCAGATGCCGCCGCACGAGGCGGGCTTCGACGTGCTTAACTGGGTGCGTAAAGATTGGCTGTTAAAGCTCGGTGTTCTCTGCGTGCTTGCTGCGTGCGGCTGGTTTGTTTCCTATGCCTTTATGTCGGGATGGGTAGGGCCGTTGGGGCGCATCGCGTTTGGTCTTGTCCTCGGTGCCTCGGTGTTAGTCTTCGGCTGGTGGCGCATGCAAACCTTCAAAGACCAAGGAGCTATCTTTGTCGTCCTTGGTGCAAGTATCGTGCTCGTCACTCTCTTTGCTGCGCGAACACTGTACGATTTCTTTACGCCTACTTCTGCATTACTCCTCATGTTCGCAACGTCAGTATTTGTAGGGTACGTCAGTTTTGTATACCGTCATCGCAATCTGGCGATTATGAGCGTACTTCTTGGAAGTGCAGCGCCACTTCTCGTGCATAGTCCGACCACCGATTACATCGGTTTGTTTACGTATCTTCTCGCAGTCCTTCTCGGCGGACTTACCTTGGTGTATCACACGGGTTACCGTGAAATCACATTCGTGTCGTTTATGGTGTTTGCCTTCTATAGCGGAGCACATATCATGGACGGCGGAGTTGATGATCGTCTCATGGTGTTTGGGTATGTGTTCGCGGCAATCTTTTTCATCGCGAATATCATAGGTATGGTTCGTCGTGGCTTCGTGAGTACAGCCTACGACGCGACATTAGCCTTTGCGAATGCGCTCTTACTCCTCGGATATATAGCTACGTACGTGCAAGACGAATTTAAAAGCCTGGTCGTGGCTGCGTGGATGCTCGTGTTTGCCGTCGGTTCGTTTATGGCGCTCAAGCTCACGCATAACCGAGTGCCATTCTTTATCTACGCCTGTGTGGGAAGTATGTACCTCGCAGCCGCAACCGCGTTCGAGCTTGAGGGTCCTGCACTTACGATCGCATACGCCATTGAAGCGGCCCTCCTTACCATCGTCGCGTTCCGTCTAACCGGAGATCGAGGCATCGCAGAACGTGTGAGCGTACTCTTGCTTGGTAGCGCCGTGCTGGCCACACCAAGCCTGCTTTCCTCGGCATGGGCGCGCGGCATTGTACATAGCGATGCACTCGTTATTGTTCTAACCGGCGGCATATTTCTTGCTATTGGATCAATACTCCAAGCGCGTGGTGGGGAAGAGGTGCGAACTGACGGTACTCATCACGTATATCTTCCATGGCAACAAATTGGCGGGGGTATTTTCCTCCTTATCTTTATTTGGCTTGCAACACATGCGCTTATGGCATATGGCGCAGCTACTATGGTGTCGCTCGTGCTCTATGTGCTATGGGGACTCGTGACCTACTACACTGGTATCATGCAGGGTTCCTCTCGCATGAAGGTGGTAGGTGCCACCTTGTTGCTTGGCAGTATCGCGCGACTTCTCCTTGTGGATGTGTGGATGATGAGTCTCGAGATTCGTATATTTACTTTCTTTGTCATTGGCATACTGCTCTTAGCCACCGCATTTATTAAAAAGCAGAAATAAACACCCATCATGTTTCGAATTATTGTCGGCATCGTCGCTGTTGTGCTTCTGTCACCGTGGGGGGTAGCACATGCGCAAGTGACACCACCCGTGGACGAATCATCAGGTGAGCAAAACGCCTTTCGTTCATATAGTGAACTTACCGTTCCCGTGTCACCGGTACCCGAAGTGCTTGAAGTTGATGTATCGAGCCTCCGTGACGCACGGCACACGTATGAAGTCTACGACCTCACGCTCGGTGCTTTTGTACCCTCGCAACTCAGAGAGCAAAAAATTGCTAAGCCAGTACCAAAGATGGTGCGCGTGCCAGAAGGTGATGGTTCGCTTCTTGTGGATGGCGACACACGTACCACTATCGAATTTCCATTTGTCGATGACGGTAGTGTAAACGTGAGTGAGTTCACTATTACCAGTAGTGAGCCTGTGACCGCAGATACGCTTTCGCTTTTTCTCGATACCCATGTTGCGCTGCCCCATACTATTGCTATAAGCGCGCGACTTGAAAATGGTTCGCTTAAAACACTGATTGCGCCGCGTCCGCTTACTGATGCACGAGTCACGTTCCCTCGTACTACTGCAAAAACGTGGGAAGTGATGCTTCGCCACAGTCAGCCACTACGACTTGGTGAAGTGGCCCTCCATGAACAAAAGAGCGCAACGCAAGATCGTGCCGCCATCCGTTTCCTCTCGCTGCCTGGCCATGCGTACCGCATATATACTTATCCCGACCGTAGCGTTAGCGTAAAGTATGAAACAGAGCGTCCACAGTTTGATATGAGTGAAACGGTACGCTTCGGTACGCTCGGCCCTCTAGTGCAAAATACGTCGTTTGTACAAGGAGATGGCGATGGAGATGGTATTCCCGATGCACGCGACAACTGCGTGTCTGTCCCCAATGCGGACCAGGTTGATGTTGATAGAAACTACAAAGGAGATGCGTGTGACGACTTCGATAAAGACGGGCGTATGAATATCGAAGACAACTGTGTAAGCACACCCAACAGCGACCAGCGTGATACTGACCAAGATCAGATAGGAGATGCTTGTGACCTCGAAGAAAGCCGCTTCACTGAGAAGCATGCATGGGTACCGTGGGTAGGTATCGGGTTTGCTGCACTCGTGATACTTGTGCTCTTCGCACTCACACTTCGCATGAAGCCGCAGGCCGTACAGTAACGTCACATACGGAAGTGAAAGAAAACCCCACGGTATCGTGGGGGTTTCTGTGGTGTGCACTGGCTACTCAAAGTGGAGCGTACCCATAATTGTCTCAAAGCGTACGCGGAGGAGTGGATGTGACGTAAGTGAAGGGTCAGCCTTGATGAGTATTGATGCTTCGTTTCGTGCGGCCTCCACCATTTTCATATTGCGAATTGCTTCCATGCCGAGGTCGGTTAAGCCCCACTGGCGTGCGCCATAGAGCTCGCCTGAGCCGCGAAGTGCGAGGTCGTACTCTGCAAGCTCAAAACCATTTTTTGCTGTGGTGAGCGCCTTGAGTCGGTCCATCGTTTTTTCCCCGGTCGATTCGGGGAGCAGGTAGCAGTGCGCCTGGTGTGATGAGCGCATCACGCGCCCGCGAAGCTGGTGAAGCTGTGAAAGCCCAAAGCGCTCCGCTCCTTCAATGAGGATAATGGTGGCGTTTGGAACGTTCACGCCTACTTCAACAACAGACGTGGCCACGAGCACATCAATCGCTCCACTACTAAACTCCGCCATCAACTTTTCTTTAGCGGCAGGCATCATCTTGCTATGGAGAATGCCAAGTCGGTAACCTTTAAGCTCGCTTTTGGCGAGACGCTCTGCCTCTGCCTTTACCGACTTTGCTTGAAGCGCTAGTTGTTTGTCGGGGTCGGGTTCATCAATGCGTGGGCAGATGACATACGCTTGTCGGCCACTCTCAAGTTCTTTGCGGAGGTGTTCGTACATGCCTTTTCGCTCCGGCTCGAGCACCGTTTTGGTGATGATGGGTTTTCGCCCTACCGGCATTTGGTCGAGCAGAGTAACGTCGAGGTCGCCGTAGATGGTAAGGGCAAGTGTGCGCGGAATCGGTGTGGCCGTCATCGAAAGCAAGTGGGGGATGCGATCATCCTTCTTTGCAAGGGCTCGCCGCTGTGCGGTGCCGAACCGATGTTGCTCGTCGATGATGACATACGCGAGGTGTTTAAACTCAACCGCTTTCTGTATGAGTGCGTGCGTACCAATCAAAATAGGTATCTCGCCATTTTTTACCCACTTCAGCAGTTGGCTACGTGAAATATCAGTAGGTTTGGTCGGGTCTGTTTTCGATGGATACTTCATGCACCCACTCCCGGTGATGAGGCCTATCTGCACGGGAAGGTGTTTGAAATATTCAATAAACGATATGAAGTGCTGCTTGGCCAAGATTTCTGTCGGAGCCATATAGGCTACCTGCAGGTTGCCGTAGTCTTTGTCGGTGCGTGGCCGTGACGTTGCCACTGCATATGCGGTTGTTGCTGCGACAGCTGTTTTTCCGCTCCCCACGTCACCCTCAAGAAGGCGTGACATAGGGTGAGTCCCCGTGAAGTCAGTCACAATATCGCGCACTGCTTTTTCTTGTGCGCCTGTAAGTGGGAAGGGGAAGCGTTCAGTAAATGCACGAATGTGTTCATCTTCACTTCGCACCACGTACGATGTTGCGGCAAATGTTTCTGTGCGCTCTTTTTGTTTGGCGAGTTGAATCACAAACACTTCTTCAAAGGCAAAGCGCTTGCGTGCCGCTTCTGTGTGCGTGGCTTTTTTAGGCACATGTACCCACTGGAGCGCAGTGCGAATTTCAGGGAGGTTGTACCTCGTGCGGATGTCTTCAGGGATGGGATCCTCAATATGGTCGAGGACTCCCATGTCGAATGCACGTTTCAAAACATGGAAAAACCACTTCGAGGTAACACCACGTGTTTCTCGGTAGATAGGGTAGAGCGTCTCGTCGTCATCCCCCGTGCCTTTAAAAATCGAGTCGTGACGATCCACCGGTAACTCTGCCAGTGTTTCAATTTCTGGGTTTGCAAGATAGATGCTTTTGTCGCTCCCCGCGATTTTCCCCGCCAGTTTTACATACGCACCGTCGCGAAGCATCTTCGCAAGGTATGGTTGGTTAAACCAAATAATCTTTATTTTCGACGACCCATCTTCCACGTACCCCTCAGCAATGGGGCGTCGCGACTTCCACGCTTTGCGCGTTTTAAGCCCTGATACCTGGCCATACACAATGGCATCTTGGCCCTTTTCAAGGCTCCCAATAGATTGAATTTCAGCAATATTTTCGTAGCGGGTGGGGAGGTGGTAGAGAAGGTCGCCTATGGTGTGAAGCCGGAGGCGCGCAAGTGCCTTTTTATGCGCCTCATCGAGGCGCGTGAGTTCACCGATAGGGGTGGAAGGAGACATTGCCCAATTATTGTAGCAACAAAGCCGTTTTAAGGATGCTTTTGACAAAATACTTATACTGTGCTACTATATTAGGTATTCGTTGGCATGGTGCCAACGTGCTCATTTACACAGGAAGGATGCTCCAATGAACGCAGGCAAAATCAACGCAGTTCTGGTTTCTCAAGGTCGCGAAGCAGCTATCGCCGTTGC
Source organism: Candidatus Parcubacteria bacterium (assembly GCA_046050105.1). Taxonomy (GTDB): domain Bacteria; phylum Patescibacteriota; class Minisyncoccia; order Phycocordibacterales; family UBA918; genus JAYQPD01. The sequence continues at coordinate 1,818 of JBJOQE010000030.1, read as the reverse complement.
AACTGCAGCTGGGCTCGGATGGGCCGCGAAGAAGATTCACATGGGCGAGTGGGAAGCTGCGCGCTACCAGAAGTCTGCTGCGCCAAAGCATCACTTCCTCCACGTTGTCGTGGACAACCACGAGGGCAAGGAGTTGGTGAAGGTCACCAACTCCTATGGCGAATTCGAACAGTTCGTTCTCCGTTGGCAAGAAACCAACGAAAGCGACGACGGACGCAAGGTTTGCACCGAGCCACTCGGCCGCATCAGCATCGCCGAAGCGCGTCTGCGCCTCGGAAAATCCATTGTTCCGCCGCTTCCGCCGAGCTTTGGCCGGAAGACGAACATCGGAAACACTGGTACCAAGGGTAAGTCGGAAGGGTCTTCGAAGACCGTCACGACAAACCCCAAAAAGGCGGCAAAGATTGCTCGCAAGCAGGCCGCTCGCAAGGGCTGAGTTCTTACAATAGTTACAAAGCGGGATGTGAAAACATCCCGCTTTTTCTTTTGTGCGGATGTACATGGTGTATACTAACCACTGTGAAAAAAGTACTGAAAAATACCCGACGCATAGCGGCAAGTAGTGGCCCTAAAGTGTTGACGGTTGCATCAAAGGGCGGAAAGAAAGCTCCGAAGCCAGCGCGTGTTGATTATGCGAAGCTGTCGCTCGCACTCCACAAGAAGCTCGGCGGCAAAATTGCACTTCTGCCTAAAGCACATCTCAGGAACCGTACAGACTGGAGCACCTTTTATACTCCGGGAGTTGCTGCGGTGTCTTCGCATCTTGCAAAGCATCCAAAAGATGTGCGCACCTATACGCTGAAGAAAAATACCGTTGCGGTTATTTCGGACGGCTCTGCAGTATTGGGGCTCGGTAATATTGGTCCTATGGGAGCTATTCCGGTGATGGAAGGAAAGTGCGTCATTTTTAAAGAGATGGCAGGTGTAGACGCGTTTCCGATTGTGCTTGATACCCAAGATCCAGAAGAAATCATCCGTACAATAAAAGCCATTGCTCCCGTGTTTGGTGGCATCAACCTTGAAGATTTTGCTGCACCCAACTGTTTTATGATTGAGGAGCGACTCAAGAAAGAACTTTCCATTCCCGTCATGCACGACGATCAACATGGCACTGCCATTGTTGCGCTTGCAGGTCTCATAAATGCGTCAAAGGTCGTGGGGAAGAAGATGCAGGATTTGAAAGTAGTGATTGTGGGCGCAGGTGCAGCAGGGCGTGCCATTGCACTCTTGATGCTTCAGGCTGGCATTAAAGACATTACCCTCGTTGACCGAAGCGGCGTCATTGAACTTGAACGAAAAGGCCTCTCGGGATACAAGAAAGAGCTCGCACGTGTCACCAATCCGCGACGCATCACGGGAGATATTGAAAACGCTCTGAAGGGAGCGGATGTGGTGGTGGGTGTGTCTGGCCCTGGAAAAATTGCCCGTGCGCACGTGGAAATGATGGCCGAGAATCCCATCGTGTTTGCACTTGCGAATCCCATCCCTGAAATAATGCCGGACGATGCACTACGCGCAGGTGCAGCGGTGGTTGCGACCGGCCGTTCTGATTATCCGAACCAGATAAACAATGCACTCGTGTTTCCTGGTATATTCCGCGGTGCCCTTGATAGAAATGTTGGAGCAATAACTGACGCGATGAAACTTGCTGCTGCGAAGAAGCTTGCGTCACTTGTGAAGAAGCCATCGAAAACAGCCATCGTGCCGAGCGTTGAGATGCCTGGTCTTGCAAAGGCGATTGCAAGTGTGATTCGCTAAACCAACACCACAAACAAAAAACTCTCGATGCATGTCGAGAGTTTTTCTGTGCGTTAGCGG
>JBJOQE010000029.1:0-3453 GCA_046050105.1 Candidatus Parcubacteria bacterium | reverse complement strand
CTCAAATTCTAGTAAGTGCTCGCGACCCCGACTCGCGGCGTCTGGCTCTTGGGAAGCCAGACGCATCGCTCCGTCTCATAAAGCTAAAAAACAGTCCGCAGGGACTATTTTTTAACGCTTTATGCCCCATTGGGGCGCGGTACCCACACAATGAGAAAGAGCAACCTTCGCAGTTGCTCTTTACCACCTACTTTAGTTTTGATCTGCGAAGGAACGCGGGTACCGCGCCCCAATCCTCATCGTCATCAGTTGCTGCGGCTTCAGCGATAGGGCGAGGTTCTGAGGGCGTGGTTACCACAGGAGTAGCGGGCTTAGGTGCAGGGGTTGGCTCCGTAGATTCTTCCTTCGGCTTCGTGAGTGAGTTGAAGATACGTCCACGCATACCTTCTTCCTCGCGCTCAACTGGAGCAGTAAGTACGGTGCGAGGAGAAGAAGGTGAAGAGAGCTCGGGGAAGCCTGTGGCGATAACGGTGACCTTCACTTCGTTTTTCTTGAGCTTCTCGTCTTTGATGGCACCGAAGATAACGCGAGCGTGTGGGTCAATAGATTCAGTGATGACGCGCGCAGCATCCTGCACTTCGAGCATACCGAGGTCGTCGCCACCCGCAATAGCAAAGAGTACGCCCTTTGCACCCGTGATAGATACTTCAAGGAGAGGGGAGTTAATCGCGGCGCGCGCTGCTTCTTCTGCGCGCTTTTCGCCTGATGAGACACCCACACCCATGAGTGCAGAGCCTGCGTTTTCCATCACTGAACGAATGTCGGCGAAGTCCACGTTGATGATACCCGGCATCGTGATGAGGTCGGAGATACCTTCCACTGCTTGTTTCAAGACATCGTCACAAATACCAAAGGCATTTTTAATAGAGGTGTCTTTGTCGACGATAGCAAGGAGGCGGTCGTTGGGGATGGTGATGAGTGCGTCCACTTCCTTCTTCAATTCCTCAATACCTTGAAGCGCAAGCCGCATGCGCTCTTGGCCTTCAAAAGAGAATGGCTTAGTGACCACACCAACGGTGAGTGCGCCGGAGTCACGTGCAATTTTTGCAGCAACTGGTGCAGCACCGGTGCCGGTACCACCACCCATGCCGCTCGTGATGAAGATCATGTCTGAACCCTTGATGGCGTTCGCAATTTCTTCGCGAGTTTCTTCGGCAGCGCGACGACCCATGTCGGGGTTACCACCTGCACCAAGACCACGAGTAAGATTCTTTCCGATATGAATCTTTTTCTTTGAAAGTGAATGGTGCAAGTCTTGTGCATCGCTGTTTATCGCGATGAACTCAACACCTTTTACTTTTGAGTTAATCATGTGGTTGGTGGCGTTTTTTCCAGAACCACCAACACCGACGACGCGAATGCGTGCGAAGGACTCAACGTCAGGTTTTATTTGTTCCATATAATATAAAAGTAATTACCTCCACCTATCCCCAAGTAGATAGTGAGAACATCATACCAGGCCAGGGGAATATGTCATCCCGTTGACACAGGAAAAAAACGTGCGCTTGCATGTATAGAGCAAAAGTTGTGTCGTTAGATAATCTCCTCAGCAGTACCTGCTAAGGGAGGAACTGCTTGAACCAGTTGATAAGAGCATTGCTCGTTTTCTTCGCTATGCGAATACCCGTGTCTTCGCCTGCTTCTGAGACACCCCACATACAGAGGCCATACGCGACCGCCCAGGAGGCGTCGCGGACCTTACCATTTTGGCCTGGGTCTAAGGTGGCGATGCGGGAAGGGAGGCGAAGCGAGGCACGAGCCAAATCTTGAATAGTGGTAATGCCAGAGCCACCACCCGTGATGACGATGCCTGCAGGTAGGAGACCGTCCCGCTTAATTTTTTTCAAGTGCGCGTCGATGAGTTCAAAAATATCGGTGAGGCGTGCGGCAACAATTTCGTCGAGTTTACGCTTTGAAAAGTTTGCACCAGCTGCGCCGCGCTTAATGCGCTCTGCTTCTTCAAGAGGAATCTTGAGACCGAGTGCAATGTCGTTGGTGATATCGGTAGAGCCAATAGGGAAGACCTTAAGTGACACGGGGACGCCATTTTCGAAAATAACAATCGACACTGTTTCTGCGCCAATGTTGGCGAGTACGCACCCCGCGCGCTTTTGCGCTTTGGTGAGCATCACCAAAGAGCCAGCCAGTGGTGATGCCATGACATCATCCACGTGAATGCCTAAGGACTCGATGGTGCCCACGATGTCGTTTAAGTGCTGCTCGAAGCAGGTGATAAAAAGCGATTCAATCTCAAGCTTGGTGCCGTGCATTCCTTCGGGACGACCAAGAACTTTTTCGCCGTCGATGGTGTAGGTAAGGGGTACCGCGTGGATTATCTTGCGGTTTGGAATGCGGTCTTGGACACGTTCCTCACTGTCTTCGAGTGCTTTCGCCACATCTACTTCAGTGATGATGGAGTCTGCTCTTGAGGTGATGATTTCTCCATGGGAGTGAATTTCATCGAGACCGATACCCCCCACTGATATGTAGGCGCGCTTCACGATGGTGCCTGAGGCCTTCTCCGCCTCTGCTACCGCCTGTCGCACACTCTTTGCGACGTCCTGCTCATTTACAATATAGCCGTGGCGCATGCCGCGAGATTCGGCATATCCCGTACCGATGATTTGGGGTAGTGTTTTCTCGGTGCCGCGCTTGGGTTGACGAACAACCACCACCTTCACTTGATAGGTGCCGATATCGATGCCAACTACTGTAGATTCCGTCATACGCCAAGACGGGGCGGTACAAAAATTAATGCCACAGAAAACTGGAGAGTCTGTGCAAACTCTCTAGGAAATCTTGAATGCTTTCATGTAACGCTTCTCCGCTCCCTCCATTGTATCTCCATGCTCGTGTCCTTTCAAATGGAGTAGTGCGTGGATAAATAAAAAACCAATATGTGCGCGCACCGAATGACCGTATTTTTTTGCTTCACGCGCAGCTACTTTTGGTGTGATGTAAATTTCTCCGCTTCCTGTATCTACCTCAAATGCAAGTACATTTGGCACGTAGGTTTTTTGGCGCCAGACTTCATTGATGCGCTTTGCGCGCTGTTCTCCACAGAAAACCACAGAAACCGCATACTTGGTACCAAGTATGCGGTTTTTGATTTCGTGGAAGGGAAGACGCGGGAGTGGCGACTTGGTGGTGTTGGTGATAACAAATGTATTCTCCATGTGCACCAAGTACGTGCTATTTGCGCGCAGGACGCTCAGCAATCTTACCGAGCTTCAAGAGTTCTTCATATACTCCCTTGCTCTTGAGACGCTTGAGCTTCTTTGTTTTCTTCACGTTCTCCGACTTCACCCGCTCGTGATAGCGGCTTTTACGAATCTTCGGGATGATGCCAGCGCCCTGTACGCGCTTGGTAAAGCGACGAATAAGGTTCGCTGTGCTCTCACCGCCGTTCTTGTCGACTTGTACGTTAGTTGCCATGGCCGAAAGAGTACCAAA